>NZ_JBFAOJ010000001.1:0-223156 GCF_040675205.1 Streptosporangium sp. NPDC049644
CAACCTGGCCGAGGCGCACGGCGGCACAGCCACGGCCACCAGCGTGCCAGGCGTCCGCATCACGATCTTGGTCTTGACCTTCTTCACGAAGTACCAGCTCTTGGTGCCCAGACGCTCCAGCTCGTCCCGGGAGAGGTCCTCGGCGCCGGTCTGGAGGTCGTAGGTGTCGACGCCCAGGATGGCCTCGGCGGTCCGCCCCGACTTCTTGCCGAGCTTCACCGTGATCGTGATGATCTCGTAGTCATCGATATCAAGGGCGTAGGGGGTGAAGCACCAGAAACCGTCTTCGTAGTTGCCGCATTCCGTGCCCTTGGGCGCGGAGACCGCGGTGGCCTTGGCCCCCTTGGGCAGCAGGCCGCCCATGTAGAAGGCGTCGGCCTCGTAGGGACCCTTGTTGACGGCCTTGATCCGGTAAGTGATCTTTCCGCCGGCCTTCGCCTTCTTCGGCGCGGAAACCGTGACCGCGAAGGAGGAGAACGGTTCGGCCGCGGACTTGACCGTCGCCGCGGGCGCCTGCGTGGAGGCGGCCGAGGCGGGGGCGGTGAGCAGCATGCCACCGGCCAGCGGGGCGACCAGAGCAAGGGCGACGATCCTGGAGATCGGGTGGCGCATCAAACGTCTCCCAGCTGGAGGGTTGGGGGACGCCTGGAACGTCCCATAAAGTTCCAGCGTTTTATCACACATATAGATGTGAGGAGAAATCAATATTCAATTGTGTATTTAGTGGAACGCCTGGCGTGACGTCGGGCTGAGCGGGGCGCGAAGCGCGTGGTGACCGCGCCGCCCGGCCCGCCTGGCGGGAGCCGGGCCCCGGGACGACCTGAGCCCGGAGAGGGGCGGGACCCCGAGCCGGGTGGAGGTCCGGGTTCCGTGCGGAACCCGAATCGCGAAAAGTTGGTTTCTGGAAATCCAGAAAAGGGACTTCGGGGTATAAAACAGGCCGAATCCATCCGCGCGTGCCGCGTCATTGACCTAAGGGGACGGTGACACGCGCGGAACGATCGGCCGGCTAGCGGAGCACCCGGGTCTTCACCCGCACGTACTTGACGTCGCTGCCGATGTCGATGCCGTGGATGTCGAAGGTGCCGAGCCCGCCCGCGGGGACGTCGATCGAGGCCGAGCCGAAATCGGCGGTCGCGGTGCCCCTGGCGCTGTTCCTCAACCAGACCCTGACCTTGATGGTGGCCGTCTTCCCGGGGTTCAGGGTGTCGAGCAGGCAGCCCACCTCGCGGCCGGAGATCTCGCAGTACGACCCGGCGGGCTTGCGGATGACGCGGACCTTGGAGACCTGCGAGGGAAGGTAGCCGCCGATGTAGGCGATGTCGGTGTACCACTTGCCCACGTTCTTGGTCGTGAGCGTGTAGACGTACGAGTCACCCGCCCAGGCCCTGCGAGGGTAGGTGACGGTCAGCTTCAGCGGCGCGAGCGGCTTGTCGGCCTGGACCGCCCCCTGCGGGGCGGTGATCCGGGGAGCCGCGGCGTTCGCGGTTCCAGGGGTGAGCAGCATGCCTCCCGCCAGGGCGATGGCGGCGAAGGCGGTCAGGTGCCGGCGCATTTCTTTACTCCAGTCGGAATTCGGTGATCCCCCGTTGGGTACTGCGATCAGCATGCGGGAGCCCACTTGTGGATTCCTTGTGACTGACTGGCCGGCCGAACGGTGAGCGGCCGGACGACGCCTCGGGGTCTCCGCCTCTCTCACCCGGTCCCGCGACGTCGCCTCCTCGACGGGACGGCCGGTTCGGAACCGTTGAGCAGTTCGGTCAGCGCGGGATTGTCGATGTCCGCGCCGAGCAGCCGAGCGGACGTGAGCGCCTGCCGATCGCCGAGGCGGTACCGGTGAAGGTGCGCACGCACCACGAGTTCGCGCATCTCACAGCGGGCGGTCAGCGACGCCAGGGTCGCGACGAGCGGCCTGGCCCGGTCCTGGTCGTCGTGATCCAGGGCGGTGGTGATCATCGCGTCCAGCACGTACGCGTGGACCCACTGGTAGCGGTCGGGTACCCGGTTGCAGCGGAGTGCCGCTTCACCGAACCATTCCCCGGCCGCGACCCGGTCGCCCCGGCCGGCGTTGAGCAGGCCCAGACCGCGCGCGGCCATGCCCTGCCAGCACGGGTCGTTGAGCTGGCAGGCCATCACCCACGCCTGTTCGAGCCGGTCGGCCGCCATGTCCGTCTCGCCGGTGTACAGATCGAGTTCGGCCCGGAGGGTCTGCGGCCAGGGCAGGAAGGCCATCCAGCGCTGTTCGTGCACCAGCTCCAGAGACCGGGACAGCGCGACGGCGGCCTGGCTGTGCTCGCCGCGCAGCAGGTGTGCCCGAGCCGTTATCGACAGCGACCACGCCTCCTGCCGGCGATCGGCA
Organism: Streptosporangium sp. NPDC049644; assembly: GCF_040675205.1. Classification (NCBI taxonomy): domain Bacteria; kingdom Bacillati; phylum Actinomycetota; class Actinomycetes; order Streptosporangiales; family Streptosporangiaceae; genus Streptosporangium; species Streptosporangium sp. NPDC049644. Next base: position 2,360 of record NZ_JBFAOJ010000001.1, read on the forward strand.
CAGCCACCGGCCCGCTGGACCGACTCCCCGAGGTGCTCGAAGGCGGCCGGGTAGTCGCCGAGGTCGGAGGCGTTCATGCCACGAACACCGAGAACCGCGGCGAGCTCCTCGTCGGTCTCGGCCATCGCCTGCGCTTTCGCCAGCCACACGTCGGCGGTTCCGCGCCGGCCCGCCTGCACCTCGACGAACCCCAGTTCCCGGTGAGCCGTCACGGCGGTGGCGCGGTCGCCCGTCCGAGTGGCCAGCAGGATCGCCTCGTGCAGCACCACTGCCCCCTCCTCGTCCCGGCCGCGCACCGCGTGGACCAGCGCGCCCCCCAGGGCCGCCAGCGCACGACCCTGCAGCGCGGCATCCCGGCAGCGGGCCGCTTCGACCACGGCCCGGCGCAGGCACTGGAGGCCGGCGTCGACGGCACCGGCCGCGATGGCGGCGCGGCCCGCTTCGAGCTGGCTGGAGGCCGCGGCCTGACCGCCCAGCGGCAGCGCCGTCAGGGAACCCAAGCCCACGGCCGCCGCCTCCCGAAGCGCCGCGGAGGCCTCGACACCGAGTTCACGTCGCAGGACGTCCTCGCACACCGCGACCTGCCGCAGGGCGGCGGTTCGATCGCCGGTCACCGCGAGGCTCCGCACCAACAGCTCGTGGTTGCCTTCCTCAAGCGGGTTGAGAGCCACCGCACGCGAGGCGTACGCGATCGCGTCACCCGCGCGCCCCGACGCCATCAGGGCGACCGCCGCCTGGCGCAGCCGCGCCTCGACGGTGGCCGAGACACGGTGCCGCTCCACCAGCAGCCACGACTCGAACTCCGGGCTGGAGGCCGGGAGCACACCTTCGAGCAGCTCGCCGCCGAGGTCCAGGAGCACGGAGGGGTCGGCGTATTCGCGGGTGAGCAGATGGACGTCGACGGCCACGTCGTCACCGAATGTGGTGACCACCGGATCACCACCGAACAGGTCGGGCACGCCGAGGGCTCGGCGCAGCTCGGCGAGCGTCCAGCGCAGGGCTCCCAGCGGGTCGTCGGCCTGGCCGAAGAGCAGCTCGGCCAGGCGCTTACGGCTGGGTGGCCGCTCCGCCAGCAGCAGGTAGCCGAGGAGGGCCCACGCCTTCCGCCCCCGCGGCGGACGGACCGGCCGGCCGTCCCGCTCGATGGCCGGCGGCCCCAGCAACCGGATCGTCAACATGAACGCACCTCCTCGGCTTCGGTCGTGGTACCGGCCGCCACAGGCGTCCGTCCACCGGGCCTGAGTCAGCCGACCGGCGTGCCCGCGGCCAGGGCCCTCACGTCCGCGGTTGTCAGCGGCAGTCCGCCGATGCCCCAGCCACCGCTCTTGACGTCCTCGACGACGACCCAGGTCACCGAGCGCATGTTCTCGCCCTCGATGGCGACCATCGCCTCGGTGAGCGTCTTCACGATCTCGGACTTCTGGGCGTCGGTGAACACCCCTTCGATGACCTTCACATTGATGAGTGGCATTGGTCCCCTCCGTTCGTATGGTGTGCCGGCACACCCGGCGTGTCCATGCCCTGAACCATCCGGTACGTGGGTGTGAGCGAGCGTGTGATGGATCGAGCCGTGCCCGCTCCCTCGCACGCCGCCGCCGAACGGTGGCTCCGAGCTCTCAGCGGGCCGGGTCTAGAGTCGTTCCGTGAGTTCCGAGAGTTCCGAGAGTTCCGAGAGTGAGGACCTGGACGCCGTGCTGCACGCGGTGAGCTCGGCCGTCCTCGCGGTGACCAGGCATCTGTCGGTCCGGGAGGTGCTCGGCGTCATCGTGCGGTCGGCGGGGCGGCTGCTGGACGCCCGCTACGCCGCGCTGGGGGTGCCCGACGACCAGGGGGCGTTCGCCGAGTTCGTCGCCGAGGGCATCTCCGACGAGGAGTGGGACGCGATCGGGCCCACGCCCCGCCAGCACGGCATGCTCGGCGCCATGCTGCGCGAGGGCGTGCCGGTCAGGCTTCCCGACATCCGCAGGGACCCCCGGTTCGAATCCTGGCCCCGTGCCCACCCGGTGCTCAAGGACTTCCTCGGTGTGCCGATCCTCGACGGGGACGAGGTGCTCGGCATCATCTTCCTGTCCAACAAGCGGGCCCCGGGCGGCTTCACCGAGGCCGACCAGCGGCTGCTCACCATGTTCGCCGCGCACGCCGCGCTCGCCCTCACCAACGCCCGCCTGTACGAGCGGAGCCGGGAGCTCACGCTGGTGGAGGAGCGCACCCGGATGGCCAGGGAACTGCACGACGCGGTGACCCAGAAGCTGTTCTCGCTGCGCCTCACCGCGCGGGCCGCGGCGTCGCTGGTCGCCGGCGACCCCGTACGGGCGGTGCGGGAGCTCGACCGGGTGGAACGGCTGGCGGGAGAGGCGCTGGCCGAACTGCGGGCGGTGATCGTCGAGCTCCGGCCGGCCGAACTCGACCGGCACGGCCTGGCCGAGACGCTCCGCAAGCACGTCCGCCTGCTCGACCGGCTCCACCCGGCCTCGTTCTCGTTCGAGGAGGCTCCGGTGTGCGACCTCGAACCCGAGATCGAGGCGGTCGTGCTGCGGGTGGCCCAGGAGGCGCTGCACAACGCCTCCAGGCATTCGAAGGCACGTGCCGTCGGCGTACGGCTGGGTTGCGAGGGCGGGCGCGTGTTTCTGGAGGTGAGCGACGACGGGACGGGATTCGAGGTGGCCGCCGCCGTGGGACGGGGGCTGGGCATCGCCTCGATGGGCGATCGGGCGGAGGCCGTCGGCGGCAACGTGCGGGTGAGGTCGGAGCCGGGGTGCGGCACGCTCGTCCGGATGGAGGTGCCGGCGTGATCCGCGTCCTGATCGCCGACGACCATCCGGTCGTCCGGCAGGGGCTGCGTACCTTCCTGGACCTCCAGGGGGACCTCGACGTGGTCGGCGAGGCCGCCGACGGCGCCGAGGCGGTCGCCCTGGTGGAGACCCTCGCCCCGGACGTGCTGCTGCTCGACCTGAAGATGCCGGTCCTCGACGGGCTCGGCGCGCTGCTCCTGCTGGGGGAGCGCGGACTGTCGCCGCGGGTGCTCGTGCTGACCTCGGTCAGCGACCGGGAGGACGTGGCCCCGGCGATCCGGGCGGGCGCGGCGGGCTTTCTGTACAAGGACATCGAACCGGCGGCGCTCGTGCACGCGATCCGGGCGGTGCACGGCGGCCAGGTGCTGCTCGCCCCCGAGGCCGCGGAGGCGATGCTCTCCCTCCCCGGGCCCTTTCCGGCCACGCCGGAGGACAGGCGGGCGGCGTCGTTGACCGAACGGGAGCGCGAGGTGCTCGCGCTGATCGCGTCGGGCCGTTCCAACCGGGAGATCGCCAGACGGCTCACCGTGGCGGAGAAGACCGTGAAGACCCACGTCTCCAACGTGCTGATGAAGCTGGGCGTGCAGGACAGGACCCAGGCCGCCCTCTACGCGGTGCGGAACGGCCTGGCCTGACCGGCTGCGAGGTCAGGTGTCCTTCTTCTCCTCACGCCGTCCCGGCGGCGGGGGCGGTGGCGGGGGAGGCGGCGGCGGTGGCGGGGTGTACTTTCCGCCCCCACTGCGCTTGGGTTTGGGCGGAGTGGGGTGGACGATCTTGGTTTTCACCGTCTTGAGGTAGTACCAGTGGGGGAAGTTCAGCCGCTTCCACTCGTCGCGGCTGAGGTCCGCGCCTCCGGTCGGGACGTTCCAGGTGTCGGCGCCGAGCTTGGCGACCGCGGTGCCCCTGGTCCGCTTGTTGAGCTTGACCCAGATGCGCACCGTCTCCGAGTCGCCCTTGCCGAGGATCCAGGGCGTCACGCACCAGAAGCCGTCGGTGTAGAAGTCGCAGTCGGTGCCTTTCGGGCCCTTGTAGTAGACGGTCTTGCTGATGCCTTTCGGCAGGAGGGTCCCGCCTACGTAGAAGTAGTCGGCCTTCTGCGGTCCCCGATTGGTAATTTTGATCGTATACATGAACTCTTGGCCGCTTCTGACCCGTTTTGGGGCTTTAACCGAGACCTTGAAAGCGGACCAGGGCCTGTCCAGACTCGCCGCTGACGGGGCCGCGGCCGAGACGTCCGTCCAGGTCGCCGCCAGGGCCTTGGGGGAAGCCGGGAACTGCGTGTTCGCGGTGGCGGCCGAGGCGCTGGGGGCGATCGCGAGCGGAGTGATGAGGCTGAGACCTAGGAGCGTGCCGAAGCTTCGGCGCATGGGCGTCTCCGCACGAGCTAGGGGTGACCGGGGTCACCATTTGTTTCGAAGATTATGACTTAAGAAGGACACGCCGGAAGCGTGAATGATCTACCTGAAAATTAGTTATTTGCGTATCTTTGGTGACTCGGGGTGGCGGCGGTTCGCAGGCTGGACGACGGGGAGGCTCAGGTGCCGGACACGAACCCGTTGCGCAGGGAGGACCCGGAGTCACTGGGCGACTACCGGCTGCTCGGCCGCCTCGGCGAGGGGGCGCAGGGGGTGGTCTACGCGGGCCGGGGGCCCGACGGGGGGATGGTGGCGATCAAGCTGCTCCACCCCAGGCTGAGTGACACCGGCATGGACGGCGACCGGTTCCTCCGCGAGGTCTCCGCCGCCCGCCGGGTGGCGCCGTTCTGCACCGCCCAGGTGCTGGGCGCCCACATGGACGGTGACCGCCCCTACATCGTGAGCGAGCTGGTGGAGGGGGTCTCCCTGCAGCGGGTCGTGCAGGCCGAGGGACCCCGCGGCGGCAACGTGCTCCACCGGCTCGCGGTCGGCACCGTGACCGCGCTGGCCGCCATCCACCGGGCGGGCATCGTGCACCGCGACTTCAAGCCCAGCAACGTGCTGCTCGGTCCCGACGGACCCCGCGTGATCGACTTCGGCATCGCCAGGGCCCTCGACTCGGCGATGACCGTGACGAGCGGAGTGGTCGGCACCCCCGCCTACATGTCGCCGGAACAGGTGTCCGGGCACCGGGTCGAGCCCTCCTCCGACATGTTCAGCTGGGCGTTGACGATGGTGTTCGCCGCGACCGGGCGGCCCGCGTTCGGCCAGGACAGCGTGCCCGCGGTCATCTACAGGGTGATGAACGAGGACCCCGACCTGTCCGAACTCCCCGACACCCTGCGGCCGATCGTCACCTCGTGCCTCAGCAAGCAGGCCGAGGAGCGGCCCAGCGCCTCCGAGGTGCTGTTCGCGCTTCTGGACACCCAGTCGGAGGAGGCGTCCGCTCCCGAGTCTCCACAACCTCCACAACCTTCACCCGCCGCCTCGCCCGCGCCTTCGCCGCCCGCTCCCGAGACGTTGTGGGTGCGGCCGTCAGGGGCGGATCAGGGGGAGTCCGGCGCGGCCCGCGACCACGCTCCGGGCGGCAGGGCGGGCACCTCCCCGGCCGCTCCTCCGCCCGCGGCCGTTCCCTTCGCCTCCCCGGCGGGACCCGCGCGCTACCCGGGCAATCTGACGCCCGTCGGCCGGCAGGCCGCGTCCCCGCAGGGGGCGTACCCCCCGCCACCGCCGCGGCACCCGGACCTTTTCGGTGAACCGGTACCCACAGCGCCCGGCGAGCACGGGACGCGGCGCAGACGGGCCGCCCTCGTCGCCGGGGTGCTCGTGGGAGCCCTGGCCCTGGCCACCGCCGTGCTGGTGGCGGTGCCGAGCATGCGGAGCGACACCACGGCGAGCTCCCCGGCTCCCGATGACGGCACGCGGAGGCCGTCGCCCTCGGCTCCCGCCACGCCGCCCTCCACGGCCGCCTCGCAGGCCCTGCCCCCGGCCCCCGCGGAGAGCCTCACGACGGCGCCGGCCTCCGAGCCGTCCGAGCCGTCCGAGCCGTCCGAGCCGTCCGAGCCGTCCGAGCCGCTCGCCGTGCCGCCCGCCGCGGTGCTCTTCGACGGTCAGGACGGCAAGGCGCTCAAGGGGCACAGCAAGGCCGTACAGTCCCTCGCCAAGGCCGAGGTCAAGGGCAGGCCCACGGTGGTCTCGGGCAGCCAGGACGGCTCGCTCGGGATATGGGACCCCGCCGAGCACAAGAGGCTCCACCGGCTCCGCGGCCACCGGGGCGAGGTCTACGCGGTCGCCACCGTCACCTTCGGCGGCACGCCGTACGCGGTGACCGGCGGCTACGACCACTCCGTCCGCCTGTGGAACCTGAAGACCCGCAAGAGCAGGGTTCTCGGCCATCACCCCATCGCGGTCTTCTCCGCCGCGGCGGGCGTGGTGAACGGCTCACCGGTCGCCGTCACCGGGGACGGTGACGGCACGCTCCGCTTCTGGAACCTGAAGAGCCGCAGATTGCTCAGAGTCGTCTCCGCGCACCGCGACGACGTCAACTGGCTCGCCTTCGGCAAGATCGGAAAACGCTCCGTCGTCGTGTCCGCCAGTGCCGACAAGACGCTGAGGATCTGGGACCTCGTCACCAGGAAGCGGTACGGCAAGGTCTACCGGGGGCACAGCGGGCGGGTCTTCTCGGTGGCCTTCGGCAAGCTGGGCGACCGCACCGTGATCGCCTCGGGCGGCAAGGACAAGAAGATCAGGATCTGGGACCCGAAGACCTCCAAGACCATCGGCAAGCCGCTCAAGGGTCACGGAGGCAACGTCTACTCCCTGGCGTTCGGCACGGTGGACGGGCGCACCGTGCTGGTGTCGGGCAGCACGGACGGGACCGTCCGGCTCTGGGACCCGGCCGAGGGCGAACCCCTGGGCAAGGCGATCAAGGCGCACAAGGGCGGGGTCTACGCGGTCGCCGTCATGACCGTCGGCGACCGCATGGTGGCCGTCTCGGCGGGCAAGGACCGCACCGTCAAGCTCTGGAAGCTGACCTCCGGCCGGTGAACCGTCCCGTGACAGGCCCTCGGAGCAGGCCCTCAGACCAGCTCGGTGATGGCGTGGTGGGCGACCACCCGGGCCCGGCGCACCGCGCGATCGAGCTCACGCAGGGCCTCGGCGCGTACGGCGAGCTGGCCCGAGGTGAGCCCCCGCTCGTCGGCTATGCGGAGCACCGCGGAGAGACGGGCGGCCAGGGCGGCGACCCGATGGGCGCGGGCGGGATAGCCGGGAGCCAGGCCGTCATCGACGACTCTCAGCTGCCGGTGGCCCTGGGCCGGACCCTCCACGCCGAGCATGGCGTCGGTGGCCACGCGCATCGCGCGGGTCAGCTCGTGCTCCGCCTCGGCGAGAGAGGGCAGGTCAGGTGCCACGGCCCGGGCCTCCAGCACGCTCCAGCGAACCCCGGCGTACGATGACCCGCGGTGGTCCTTTACCGGGACCAGGCCAAGGCATCTGTCACCGAGCACGGCTGTCGCCGCCTGTCCGGCCTCGATGGCCGCGGAGTTGAAGGGGGGCGGTCCGGTGAGTCCGAGCGGGTCGCCCGGGACGGGCAGGGCCAGTCGCAGCGACTTCATACCCTCGATCCGCAGGTCGGCGAGGAACCCGCGGAGGGGAAGGTCGCCGCTTTCCGCGGCGACGAGTTGGGGGCCGGCCTGTCGTTCCACGCGGTCGGCGGCCTCGTCGAGGCCGACCTGTCCGGCGAGCCAGGCGTTGCCCCAGCAGACCAGGGTGGCCGAGATCGGTGAATCAGGGTGCACCGATCCACGATATGCGCTCACCCTGCAATAGGTTTTGTTCCAGCGATTCACAAGGAGGCGTAGGGGATGGGCGGTCAGGTGCTTCGGCTACAGGACGTCACCGTCCGCAGGGACGGGGCGGCCCTGCTGCGGGAGATCGACTGGACCGTTCACGAGGACGAGCGGTGGGTCGTCATCGGTCCCAACGGCGCGGGGAAGACGACGTTGCTGCAGGTGGTCGGGGCGATGCTGTTCCCCACCGAGGGCATCGTGGAGATTCTGGGCGAGCGGCTCGGCCAGAGCGACGTCTTCGAACTGCGGCCCCGCATCGGGCTCGCGAGCGCCTCGCTGGCGGAGAAGGTGCCGCCGGAGGAGAAGGTCATCGACCTGGTGCTCACGGCCTCGTACGCCATCCTCGGCCGCTGGACGGAGGAGTACGACTCCCACGACGTCACGCGCGCCGTCGAGCTGATCGACCAGTTCGGATGCGCCCACCTGATCCGGCGCCGGTTCAACACGTTGTCCGAGGGAGAGCGCAAGCGGGTCCAGATAGCCCGCGCGCTCATGCCGAACCCGGAGCTGCTGCTGCTGGACGAGCCCGCCGCCGGCCTGGACCTGGGCGGGCGTGAGGACCTGGTCCGCCGCCTGGCGACGTTCGCGCACGATCCGAAGGCGCCGACCATGGTGCTGGTCACCCACCACGTGGAGGAGGTGCCCAGCGGGTTCACCCACGCGCTGCTGCTCCGGCACGGCTCCGTGGTGGCCCAGGGGCCGATCGAGCAGGTGATGACGGCGGAGAACCTGTCGCACACCTTCAGCGTCCCGCTCAGCCTGGATCAGGGGCGGGACGGCCGGTGGTACGCGCGGGCGCACCAGTTCTGAACCTATTTCGGTTGTCCAAAAACCGGTAAAGCATACCCCTGCTGCGAGACGGCTGCCGGGCTCCTCCTAGCATCCGGTAAGTGCCGTGCACCTCGTCATGGGCGCGAGCCTCACCAGCGAAGGGGAGTTCATGACACCGTGGGAGGCGGCCGCGATCTTCGTGGCCGGTATCGGAGCCGGAGGCATCAACGCCGTTGTCGGCTCCGGATCTCTGATCACGTTTCCGACCATGGTCGCGCTGGGGATGCCGCCGGTCGTCGCCAACGTCTGCAACAGCGTCGGCCTGGTCCCGGGCTCGCTGACCGGCGCGCTCGGCTACCGGGCGGAGTTGAAGGGACAGCGCCAGCGGCTGATCCGGCTGGGAATTCCGACGATCGTCAGTGCGGTGATCGGCGGGGTGCTCCTGCTCTATCTCCCCGCGGAGACGTTCAACATCGTGGTGCCCGTCCTGATCGGCGTGGCGTGCGTGCTGGTGATCGCCCAACCGAGACTCAACAGGTGGTTGAGCGCCCGGCGGGAGCACGCCCAGCCGCACGGTGGCCCCTGGCTCTGGGTCGGTGTCTTCGCCTGTGGCATCTACGGCGGCTACTTCGGCGCCGCGCAGGGCGTGCTGCTCATCGGGCTGCTCGGCAGTTTCCTCGACGACGGCCTGCAGCGGATCAACGCGGCCAAGAACGTGCTCTCGCTGCTGATCAACATGTCCGCCGCGGCGCTGTTCATCCTGATCGCGGAGATCGACTGGCTGGCGGTGCTGATGGTCGCGCTGGGCGCCGCGATCGGCGGTTTCCTCGGGGCGAGGATCGGCAGGAAGCTGCCCGCTCCGGTATTGCGCTGGTTCATCGTCTGCATCGGTGTGGTGGCGATAGTCAAACTGGTGTACGGGTGAACCTGCCTACTAGTGGGTACCAATTAGGTATGAAAGGTGACAAGGTCGAGGTTGTCATCGACGCAGGAGACAGCTCCCGTACCTACGAGGTCAGCGCCACCAGAGCAGGACGCCGTGTTGAGGTGGCCAACGCACGCGGCGGTGTCGTCGAGGTGAGCGAGGTCACCCGGAGCGGAACGGCCGTGCGCACCGCCCGGTTCATGTCCAGCCGGATCCTCGCCCTGGTGGAACACCCCGCCGACGGCAAGTCCGGATAACCCGAACAGGCCGGCGTCGCGCCCGGGTGAGGTGGTCCGTCATACCTGGGCGGGACGGACCTGGAGCACGCCGTCGCGGCGGATCCGGGTCTCGAAGGACGGCTGGGGGGCGGTGGCCGGGCCGTGTACGACGGCACCGTCGGAAAGTCTGAAGGTGCTTCCGTGCCACGGGCAGACCACGCAGGCGGTGCCCTCCTCGGAGATCAGGCGCCCCTGGTGGAGCGGCCCGGCCAGATGGGCGCACTGGTCGGCGAGGACCGTGACGCTGCCCCCGACCCGGAGCACGAACAGGTCGATGTAGCCGAGCCGCCGCGTCACCGGACGTCCGTCGGGCAGATCGCCGATCTCGCACAGGTCGTGCCAGCCCAGCGGGACCAGGTGGGCGACGGACTCGGCGTGGTTGGACCCGGCCGCCTGCCGGTAGGCGAGGTGGCCGCCGAGGTAGCCGCCCATGCTCGCGGCACCCAGCCCGACGAACGACAGCAGCCGGCCGGTCCGGTCGCGCCCGGTCATCCGGAACACCAGCGATCCGGCGTAGAGCCCGAGGGAGGCCAGGTTGGCGATCGCGTGCACGAACCCCACCCGCTGCTGCTCGCGGTGGAGCGCGGACCAGTCGACGATGCCCGCGGCCACCGCCGGGGTGGCGGTGGCGAGCCCACCCGCGACCAGCAGTTGCGACGCGCGTGGATCCGAGCGGGTCACGTCGAGCACCGCGGTCGCCGCCCAGAGGCCCAGGCTGAGGTTGGCGAGCGGTGGATGGAGCGGTTTGCCGAGCGGTACCCCGTGCAGCAGGTCACGGAGCAGGCCGGGACCGATCCTTCGGCGTACGGCCTTGGCGAGTATGCGGATCGGCCGATCGGCCCTGGGTGACCGCTCGATCCGCTCGGTGAACTCGACCCCGGGCACCAGACGCTTAAAAGTTCGGCGCCCTGTTTTGACGCTTTCCTTCACTATCGCCCCCTCTCGACCCATAGGGACCTACCCGGGAACGGGGTTATGCACGCGCCAAATGTCCTCGGCTGACAGAGAGAGCGATGATCTCGGTGGCGTAGGCGCCCAGCGTCGCCGACCCCTCCTCGATGATTTTCACCTTCTCCAGCACCTGTTCCGCCGTCACCTTGTAGAGCGACCAGGTACCGCCCTCGTTGTGGTGATTGGCCATGATGGGCGCGATCCGGTCGAGGGCCTTGGCGAACTTGGCCTCGGGAGTCCTGCGCTCCTCGAACTCGTCCCAGAGGTCGCGCAACCGCGCGGCCTGGTCGTCCGGGAGCAGCCCGAAGATCCGGTCGGCGGCCTTGCGCTCGATGCCCAGCTGGGCCTCGACGGCGGAGGCGTCGTAGATGAAGGTGTCTCCCGCGTCGATCTCGACGATGTCGTGGACGAGCAGCATCGCGACGACCCTGTCGAGGTCGGTGCCCGGTGGCGCGTGTTCGGCCAAGACCATCGCCAGCATGCCCACGTACCAGGAATGCTCGGCGTCGTTCTCCCGCCGCGACCCGTCCATGAGGGTGTTGCGGCGGACGATGCGTCTGAGCTTGTCGATCTCCATGGCGAAGGTGAGCTGAGCGTGTAGACGGTCCTGTGCTAAAGGGGTGGTCACGCGCGCAAGCCTAATGCGCGTCGATCCCCCTTTTCCGAGCGATCATGGGATCATGTCCGACCGAGCGTGACGGGAACCCCGTTGAACACGGCGTTTCCCGAGGGTACGTCCACGATGGAATCGTCTGTCAGCGCGTTCACGTTGACCCCCGCGTGCTTGGCGGCCACCAGCTGCGAGGTGCCCGCGTGTCCCCATCCGTGGGGCAGGCTCACCACCCCCGGCATGATCGTGTCGGTCGGCTCCAGCGGTACGACCAGCTCGCCGGCCGCCGAACGGACCACCGCGTGCTCGCCCAGCCCGAACCTGCTCACGTCGTCCGGATTGATCTGCAGGGTGCACCGGTTGGTCCCGCCGACCAGCGGGCCCACGTTGTGCAGCCAGCTGTTGTTGGAGCGCAGGTGGCGCCGGCCGATCAGCACGATCTCCGCGGGGGGCACGGTCAGCCGCCCGCGCAGCCGCGCGACGTCCTCGACCAGCCGCGGCGGGGCCAGCTCCACCCGCCCGGAGGCGGTACGGACGATCTCCGTCAGCCGAGGCTCCAGAGCGCCCAGGTCGATGCCGTGCGGATTCGCCAGGAGCGTGGCCAGGGAGAGCCCGTAGGGGCCGAGCCTGAGCATGGCGTCCAGCCGCATCTCGGCTCCGCTGCCGCCGTCCAGCGAGGCACGCAGCTCGGCCGGGTCCCCGCCCTCCATCGGCGAGCCGGGCGTCTCGACCGCCTTGCGGAGCATCTGGTCGAGGATCAGCTCGTCGAGCAGGGCCGGGTCGGCGTCCGCCCCCTGCCCAGAGGCGATCATCGTCAGCCGCGCCATGATCTCGGCCTCGGAGGGACGTCCCGGCTCCAGCGGCAGGACCGGCGGGGAGAACCTCGCGTAGTTGCGGACCGCGACGAACAGCAGCGACAGGTCGTAGTGCGGCGACTGCATCACCCGGGGCGGCGGCAGGATGACGTTCGCGTGCCTGGTGGTCTCGTTCAGGTACGGGTCCACGCAGACCATGAACTCCAGGTCGCGGAAGGCCGCGTCCAGCCGGGGGCCGCCCGGCGCCGACAGCACCGGGTTGCCGGCCACCATGACCAGCCCCCTGACCTGCCCCTCGCCCGGTGTCTCGATCTCGTCCGCGAGGGTGGCCACCGGGAGCTCACCGTTCGCCTCCGGCAGCCCGCGGACGCGGCTGTGCCAGCGTCCCGTGGTGTACGGCTTGCTCCTGCGGCCGTTCTCCACCGCGGTTTTCGCGAACATGACCCCGCCGGGGCGGTCGAAGTTGCCGGTCAGGATGTTGACGACGTCGACCAGCCACTGCGTGACGGTGCCGAACTCGACGGTGCAGGTGCCGATCCGGGCGTAGACGGCGGCGGTCGGGGCCGCGGCCAGCTCGCGCGCCAGCCGTACGATCTCCGCGGCGGGCACCCCGCAGATCGGGGCCACGGTCTCCGGGGTGAAGTCCTCCGCCAGCCGCCTGACCTCGTCCAGCCCGTTGACCTCGACGCCCACCGAGGTCAGATCCTCGGCGAAGAGGGTGCGGACGATGCCGAACAGCAGGTAGGCGTCGGTGCCCGGCCGCACGAACAGGTGCTCGTCGGCCAGAGCGGCGGTGCGGGTGCGGCGCGGGTCGACGACCACGAGCCTGCCCCCGCGCCCGCGCAGCGCCTTGAGACGGCCGGGGAAGTCGGGGGCGGTGCAGAGCGAGCCATTGGACTCCAGCGGGTTGGCGCCGAGCATCAGCAGGTAGTCGGTGCGGTCCAGGTCGGGCACCGCGATGGCCAGCGGGTCGCCGAGCATCAGGCCGCAGGAGACGTGCTTGGGCATCTGGTCCGCGGTGCTCGCGGAGAAGACGTTGCGGGTGCCGAGGGCGCGGATCAGGGGGGTGCCGTACAGGGCGCCCGCCATGGAGTGGGCGGACGGGTTGCCGACGTAGACGGCCAGAGACCGGCGGCCGTGTGTGTCGATCACGCCCTTCAGGCCCTCCTCGACCGTGCGGAACGCCTCGTCCCAGGAGGCCTCGCGCCACGCCTCGCCCGTCCGGATCATCGGGACGCCCAGCCGGTCCGGGTCCTCGTCGAGGCGGCCCAGGCTCGCTCCCTTGGGGCAGATGAACCCCCTGGAGAACGGGTCGTCCGGGTCGCCCTTGACCGAGGTGACGTGCCCGGTGTCGTCGAGGGTGAGCCGGAGGCCGCAGACGGCCTCGCAGAGGGGGCAGGTCCGGTGCGCTGTTCTCATCGGCACTCCTGAGTTCGGCAAGTGAACTCATCATGGCCGTAGGGCGGGGCGAGGGGAAGCCCCCGAGGGCGAACTCGGGGGCTTCGGTGCCGCCAGGAGGACGGGACGGCCGGTGGAACCCAGGTGGCCCGCTACGGCCCGCTACGGCCCGCTACGGCCCGCTACGGCCCGCTACGGCCCGCTACGGCCCGCTACGGCTCGCTGTGGCCCGTTGCAGCCCGTTGCAGCCCGTTGTGTCCTGCGGTCCGCTTCCGATGGACCGGAGGATCACGCGGCCCGTTGCCGGTGGTCGGCGGGCTCGTGCGGTCCGGGAAGCAGGTCGGCGGCGGAACGGGTATCGGACTCCTCCCGCACGGCCCGGTGGGCCCGTGGGCTGACCCAGTCCGTCCACCCGTACAGCCGGTCGAGTCCCAGCGGCGGGCCGGTGAACTCGTCCCTGCGGATGACCTCGACGGTCAGCAGGTGCGCCCATCTGCGGTGCCGAAGGACCACGGTGTCGCGGGCGTAGCACGCCGCCGCGATCTCGGCCGAGAACGCCTCGAAGTCCTCGGCACAGATCCCGGCCCTGGCGAGGATCAGCGCCCTCTCCCCGGCGGCGGAAGGAGTGATCCACAGCACCAGCGGGAGCCGTCCCGAGCGGGTGTGCATCCCGATCTCCACGCATGTCCTCTGCAGGCGGTGTCGGGAGATCAGGCACCACGCGTGCGTCCGTACCCACCTGCGCCCGGAGCGGGAGGCGGCGGGGACGCCGGAGGTGCAGGCCAGCAGGGCGGAGGGCCACCAGTGGCCCTGCTTGAAGGAGAGAGCCGCCGCGGCCAGGACGGCCGAGACGGCGGCGAGCAGGACGATCTCCGTCCGCCAGCGCCACAGCCGGACGAGAAGGCCCGTCCGGCCGGGGGGCCGGCCGTCGGGACGACCGTAGCGGTTGTCGCGGAGGTTACGCCGCGACATCGCCGTCCGCCCTCTTGTCGGGGACGGGCGCCAGGGCGAGGGCGGGGGCGGCGGTCCGCTCGGCCTTGAGGAGGTCGAACCGGGGCTCGCGGTAGCGCCTGCTCACGAAACCGGTCCTGGTCACGGTCCAGCCGAGCCGGTGGGCCCACTCGTCCTGGTCCATGCAGAGCTCTCGGTCGGTGATGTAGATCAGATCGAGGAGGAGGGTCTTGATTCCGCAGAGTCCCTTGGTACGGTGGAAGGACATAGGAGACTCCCTTCGTGGTTTCAACGTGGAGTTCTTGTGCCAACCGGGTCGGTGGCCGCCGGCCCGGTGCTTTTTTGCGCCCGATCGGGCGCCCCCTGACGCGTGCGACTCTGGGCCGTCGCCGGCCGATCTCCTCCGCTTCCTCTGCTGGCCTCCCCGGTTCAACTCCGTCGTGCTGGAGACGGCGCCGTCGCCGATCAGGTGCGCGCCCGTTTCGCTCCGCGCGCGATTCACGGAGGCCCTCGAAGACACCCCCGGATGATCACCGGTGGATTCCCCGATCTTCCGGGAACCTTCCTGTTCTGATAGTCGCTCAGCAGAGATTTCCCTGCAAGACTTGCCGTAAGGGAAAAAGCAATAAACTTCTCCGAATACACTGCAAACTACAGTGTAATTTGCACTACCATTCGTCTGGTTCCTGTTGAGGCCATGACGTCCACCCGCCCGTCATGGCGAGGAGGTCGTGATGCCGGAACGTGGTAGTCCAGCGCTCCGCCGGCGTCGGCTGGGCATGGAGCTTCGTCGGCTCCGTGAAGGCCTGAACATGACCGGCGACGAGGTGTCCGACCGTCTTGGCTGGTCGACCGCCAAGGTCAGCCGCATCGAGACCGCCAAGACACTGGCCAAGGAGGAGGACGTCGAGGCGCTCTGCGGGCTCTACGGGGTCGACGAGCACCTCCGGGAGGCTCTGGTCGCGCTGCGACACGACGCCGCCCGGAAGGGGTGGTGGGAGCGATATCGAAGCTCCGTCCCCGAGGACTACATCACGCTCATCGGGATGGAGGCGGAGGCCACCATGACGCGAGACTGGGAACCCCAGGTCGTGCCCGGACTTCTCCAGACGAAGGAGTACGCCCGGGAGGTCCTCGCGGCGGGTCAACACGCCAGCCAGCTACCGTCGAGCTGGTTTCAGGATCGCGCGGAGATCCGGATGATGCGCCAGCACACCCTGCTGCACGCGCCGCGACCGCTGACGCACATAAGCGTCTTCCACGAGTCCGTGCTGAAGAACCAGTACGGCGACGCCCAGGTCATGCGAGACCAGCTCCTGCATCTGATCGAGATCTCCCGGTTGCCGCACGTGGAGATACGGATCCTGCCCCAGGACGTTCCGCCGCCGGTGTCCACGGGCACCTTCGTGCACCTGACGTTCTCCGACTTCCCCGATGTCGTCTACCTGGAGTCCTTGTTCGGTGGACGGTTCATAGAGGACGCGGAAATGGTCTACGGGTACGAACGGGCCTTCGGCCACCTGATGGAAAGGGCTCTGGACGAGACGGCGTCACAGGAACTGATGAGAAACACAACGGAGTACTGGAAAAGATAGCGGCAGGCCGCTATGCACATATTGGAAGACAAATGAACAAGAAACATATCGGCGCCACCGAGTGGAAGAAAAGCTCGCTGAGTTCCGTGAACGGGAACTGTGTCGAGGTGGCGGTGCTGGACGGGGGCCGCACGGGGGTCCGGGACAGCAAGGAACGGTCAGGGCCGGTTCTGGTCTTCACCCGCGAGGAGTGGGGAATCTTCATCGGCGCGATCAAGAAGGACGGATTGCGTCTCTGAGGATTGAAGACGGCCCGCCGGTCGCGGGCCGTTTCCCCGGGCGCCTTTCGCCGCGAGAGCGGAGATGGGCGCCCTTCGTTTCGATCGGCCGCATCGTCGGGGCGCCCGGCCGGCCGGAGCCCGCCGTCCCGGTGTGTCGCCGGCCGGCACGGACATGAGGGAAGGCTCTCATCGACACGGGTGACGTGTCGGTCGATCAAGACCGCCGCGAAGCGTGCTCGTGTTCCTGACGGAGACGTCCATGTGGGCCCAGACGGCGGGGAGAACCGTGGGCTCCGCCGTCGCCGGTCCCCCGGTATGGGACCCGACCGGATAAACCCGCTGGTTAGCGGACTATTCCAGATAAGGGTCTTGTCTTTCCCCGTCTTCTCGGTGAAATTCTGACACTGGTGCTGTCAGGTGAGAGGACGGGCATGGAATCGGGTGATGCGTTGATCTGGAAGAAGAGCAGCCGCAGTTCCCTCAACGGTAACTGTGTGGAGGTGGCACGGCTCTCCGGACGCGAAGTGGGTGTGCGCGACAGCAAGGACCGGGAAGGACCGGTGCTCGTTTTCGGCCATGCCGGATGGGCCGCGTTCGTCGGTGGGGTGAAAGGTGGGAAGTTCGACTTCTGAACGGTTCCGCACCTCGGACGGGGGCTTGTCCAACGGCGGTCAGGCCCCTTTCGCATGTCTCTCCGGAAGGGCCGGGGAAAAGCCGTACGGGGAGAGGGGCGACTGTTCGGCGGCGCCCAGGCCCTGGACGACGCCCTGCGGGGAGACCCGGCCGATCCGGCCGCGCACGCCGTGACAGACGGTGTCCACATCGAGATGGTCGCCCTCCCGTAGAGTCCGCGTGATCGCCGGCCGGGCCGCGGTCACCCGAAGGCCCGCCTGCCGGATCCGGTCCTCATCCTCCATGGACAAGGCGGTACGCTCTAAAGTTGAGTTATTCAAATAAGCAACTCGGTTAAGTTTTGTGGAATCGAATCCCGTAGGGCGAGTTGTGCCACACATCGCGGGCGAGATGGCATCCTCGGATACCGATGGACACGTACAGCACCGCCCGACGTCTTGCCCTGGCCGCCACGATCACCGCCTCAGCCGTGCTCCTCGCGGCCTGTTCCACGGCCGAGTCGGTCACCCCCGGCGCACTCGCCGACGTCGAGGAGAAGCCGACCCCCCAGACGGAGCCCACCCCTACCCCCGAGCGCAAGCCGTACACCATCTCCTTTGGTGGCGACGTGCACTTCGAGGGCGTGTTGCGGACCCGTCTGAACGCCAATCCGAAGACCGCGCTCGGCCCGATCGCCAAGGTGCTCAGTCGCTCCGACCTGGCGATGGTCAACCTGGAGACCGCGATCACCACCGGTGGCACCCCCGCACCGGGCAAGCAGTACACCTTCCGTGCCCCGGCGGCCGCGCTGACCGCGCTGAAGGCGTCAGGGGTGGACGTGGCGTCCCTGGCGAACAACCACGGCATGGACTACATGCAGAGCGGATTGACCGACTCCCTCGCCGCCATAAAACGCGCCAAGTTCCCCGTTGTGGGCGTGGGCAGGAACGAGGCCGAGGCCTACCGGCCGTGGCGGACCACCGTGAACGGCAACCGCGTCGCCATCATCGGCGCCACCCAGGTGCTGGACGCGGAGTTCGTCGGGGCGTGGACCGCCTCCGGCGACAAGGCCGGCCTCGCCTCGGCCAAGAACGAGGCGCGGTTGATCCAGGAGGTGCGCAGGGCCCGCAAGAACTCCGACACCGTGATCGTCCACCTGCACTGGGGCACCGAACTGCAGAAGTGCCCCAACGAGGCACAGCGGGGCCTGGCGCCCAAGCTGGTCGCGGCCGGGGCGGATGTCATCGTGGGCGGCCACGCGCACATCCTGCTCGGCGGCGGCTACCTGAAGAACAGCTACGTCAACTACGGCATGGGTAACTTCGTCTTCTACAACTGGGGCCCGGAGACCGGCAGGACCGGCGTGCTCACCCTGACGATCAACGGCCGCAGGGTGCTCAAGGACCAGTGGACCCCGGCCAGCATCCAGGGCGGGGTACCTATCCCGATCACCGGGCTCGGGAGGCAGCAGGCCATCGCGAACTGGAAGGCGCTGCGCGACTGCACCGGACTGGCCGCCAGGCCCGGTCAGTCCGGCTGACCGGGCCGGCCCTGCCCTCCCCGCGCCGCGTCGCCTCGGCGCCGTCGCATCCCCGCGGGTCACTGGGCGCAGCGCAGCCATCCCCGAGTGCGCCCCCGCGTGATCGCCGAGTTCGCCGGGCACGTCGAGGGGGCACCGCCCTCCAGGGAACCGCGCGGGGACCGGCCCGGCGGCCGTGCGCCGGTCGGCATGGCCGACACGGCCGGCGGCGGCGAAATCTCGCGATCGGAGATGCCGGGCGCGGACCCCTGGCTTTAGCCATGGGGCAGGCCCGGCGTGGGAGGGCCGCCAGGCCCGAGCGTGCTCTGACCTGATGAGAGTTCTCCTTGATGGGTAGTCGAATCTTTGAGCGGTAGATGGCTTCCCTCTGTATGGTGACTCAGGGTGACCGTGGCGCTCCGGGCGAACGGCGACATCGCCTTCCAGCGCGTTCCACGTGGCGTGGTGTCCCAAGTACCGGCGGCGGGTTCTGGGTGGTCGGATCGAAGAACGGCTTGAACAGTCGATCCTGAGGTGATCGAGGAGAAAGGGGGCGTGGCCGGTGGAACTCGACGTCATGCCCGACCACGTTCACCTGCTGGTCGAGGTGGACCCCGATTCGGGATCCACAGGCTGGTCAAGGCCGTCAAAGGCCGTACCTCTCGCCTGCTCCGCGAGGAATTCCCGGCGCTGAGGTCGAAGCCGCCGACCTTGTGGACGAACTCCTGCTTCGTGGCGATCGCAGGTGGTGCGCCCCTGGATGCGGTCGAGCGCTACGTCGAGAACCAGAGGAACCGGTGATCGCCGATGCTCACCGGACGTAAGTACCGCCTGGACTTCACCCCCGAACAGGGTGAATTCGCCGAGCGCATCGGCGGGGCGTGCCGGTCGGTGTGGAACACCGCGCTGGAACAGCGCCGGATCTACCGTTGGCGCGGCGGGTGGATCGGCTACCACGACCAGGCCCGCCAAGTGGCCGAGGCCAAAGATGACTTCCCCTGGCTGGCCGAGGTCCCCGGTCACTGTCTCCAGCAGGCGTTGATCGACCTGGATCAGGCGTGTGCCAAGCACGGCACGTGGAAAGTCCGCTGGAAGTCGAAGGTCGCCGACCCGCCGAGCTTCCGCTTCCCCGAGGGCGGGAAAATCACGGTCGAGCGGCTCAACCGGCGCTGGGCGCGGGTGAAGCTGCCGAAACTCGGCTGGGTCCGCTTCCGGGTCACCCGCCCGCTCGGCGGGAAGGTCAAGAACGCCACCGTCAGCCAGGACGGCGGGCACTGGTACATCAGCTTTCTCGTCGAGGATGGCCTCGCCTCGCCTGAGCGGCACGCTGCCCCCGGCAGCGCGGTGGGGATCGACCGGGGCGTGGTCAAGGTCGTGACCCGCTCGGACGGCCGCTTCCACCACCGGGTGTTCGCCCGTGACCGGGAAGTCGAGCATGCCAAGAAGCTTCAGCGCGACTTCGCCCGGACCATGAAGGGATCGGCCCGGCGCAGGAAAGCCGCCGCGCGGGTCGCCGACATGGTGCGGAGGGTCCGCAGACGCCGGGAGGACTTCGCCGCCAAGGCCGCCCATGCCCTGGCCACGGGTTTTGAGGTGGTCGTGTTCGAGGCGCTCAAGACCAAGAACATGACCGCCGGCGTCGAACCCAGGCCGGACCCTGAGCAGCCGGGCGCGTTCTTGCCGAACGGGGCCGCCGCCAAGGCCGGACTGAACCGGTCCATCTTGGACAAGGGCTGGTACCGGATCGAGCTGGCCACCCGTAGTAGGGCCCGGTATACGGGCACCTGCGTGATCACTGTCAACCCGGCGTACACGAGTCAGACGTGCAACGTGTGCAAGGTGGTGGATCGCAAATCCCGCGAGAGCCAAGCGGTCTTTCGGTGCACCTCTTGCAAACACACCGAACACGCCGATGTGAACGCCGCCAAGAACATACTCACTGCCGGGAGGGCGGAGTTCGCGCAGCCCAGACCGGGTGTGCGAGCTGGGGTGCGCAGACCACGCAACCGCGTGGGCCGGAAGGCCAACCGCCAAGCAACAGCAGCGTCCGGGCTGGCTGGAATTCCCCGGCTTTAGCCGTGGGGAGCACTTCAATGGCGAATAAGCACTGACCTGACGGCGTCCGGCGGGCAAGATGGTGGGGTGTCCATCGTGCCTGCCGAGGAGCCCTGCGAAGCCCCGCTGCGGCGTCAGCCCACCCAGCGACGGAGCGCACGGCGCGTGGAGCGAATGCTCGACGCGTGCGCCGACCTGCTGGACGAGATCGGCTACGACGCGCTTTCCACCACGCGGATCGCCGAGCGCGCGGGGGTCGCGATCGGCTCGGTCTACCAGTTCTTTCCCGACAAGCGGGCCATCGCCCAGGCGGTGACCCGGCGCCACATCGAAGGGTTCGTCTCCCGGATCGGGAGACGCTTCCTGTCGGAGGACTACGCGGGCTGGTGGGACGCGGTCGACGCGATCATCGATGAGTACGTGGAGATGCACAGGAGCGTGCCGGGTTTCCGGTCCCTGCACTTCGGCGACGTGGTCGACCTCAACCTGCTCGATGCCGGTTCTGAGAACAACACGGTGATCGCCGGACGGCTGCGCGGCCTCCTCCTGCAGGAGTACGGTCTGGCCGACAGCGAGGAGTTCGACCTGGCCATCCTGGTCGCGGTGGAGGCAGGAGACGCGGTGCTCAAGCTGGCGTTCCGTCGTGATCCGAACGGTGCCCCGGAGATCGTGGCCGAGGCCAAGCGTCTGATCCGTGGCTATCTGAACCGTCAGTTCGCCCGGGTCTCGGTCTGAGAGGGCTGGGGGAGAAGGTTCTCCTCGAAAGGCTCGCCGGTGCCCTCGCGCTGATTCCCGCCGCCGATCGAGTCCGGCGTGGCGGACACGGGCCCCGCGTCGGTGAGCCGTTCCCGATACTGCCGGGCCCTGCCCCGGCGTTCGAGCTGGGACCACCGCTCCTGCGCGAAGGTCCCGCCGGCCAGCCCGGCCGCCCCGGCCGTCCCGGTCTCAACGCGCCTCTGTGCCGTCGGTCTCTGTGCTTCCGCCGGTCTCCGCGCTTCCGGCCCCTGCGGGTTCTGCCAGGCTGTTCCCGGTCTCTGGGGGCTCTGCCGCTGCACATCCTGCCGTTGCGCGCGCGGCCGCCTCTCGCGTGGCCACTCCGCGCCCGGCTCGATCGGCACCGCTACGACCGTGCCGGGTCCGGGCGGCAGCGTCCCCGACTCGACGCGGGAACTCCGGACGGGCTCGGAGGGCTCGCGACCGGAGGGGGTGACCGGTTGGAGACGCCGTGCCCGATGGACCCGCTCCATCCTCTTGATCCGGGCGGCGAGCTTCTCATGACGGAGTCTGCTCTCCAGGGTGAGCAGCTCCTGGTGGGCCTGGTCGATCGCCTCCATCTTGACCGACAGATATCCGGCGGATCCCGGAACGATCACAGAGAAGGCCAGGAGAAGCATCAGGGTGAAGGCCGTCTGCCTGGACATGCCCATCGCAGCTCCTCCCAATGATGTGCTCCCCTAGCAGGAGTCGTCGCTCATATGCCCGTTTTACTGGAGAAACACGCGCACCGTAGTCGTTCGTTTACTCAAGGTCATATGGCCAATACCTGCCGTTGGCCGTACGCGGTCGAGCGTCGCTCGGTACTCTCGCGATGTGGCGCATGTGACACGTGAGCAACTTGATCGATTGCTTGAGCAGGCACTTCTGGCCGACGATCACGAAGCCCTGGCCCGGCGACTCGAAGCCCTGGTCGAGGCGTACGCGTCCGGCGACATGTCGCGGGCGGCGATCCTCGTGCTCGCCGCCGAGGAGTGGCGGCAGGCCGGACAGCCCGCTCGGGCCCTCGACTGCTTCCAGCGAGCGGTGGACGACGGTGGCGAGGTGAGCGTCGATCCCCGGGCCGGGATCGCCGACACTCTTTTCGAGCTCGAACAGCCGGACGAGGCGAGAGAGGTGATCGCGGCGATCCACGCGGTCGGCGGGGTCACCGCGGCCACCGCTCTCACGGTCGCCGAGACGCTCGTCGCCTACGGAGACCTCGGGGAGGCCCATCGGTGGGCCACCGAGGGGGCGCACCAGGCGGTGGAGGGCGGTGGTGAACACATCGCCCTGCTCAGAACCCGCTACCGGATCCGCGTCGACCTCGGGCTCCCCGAAGACGAGCTCGACGCCCTCCTCGACGCTTCCTGCTGACGGCGGCCCGCCCTGAAACCAGGAAAGGGCCGTGCCCGTTGGGGCACGACCCTTCCTCCGTGGTGGTTCGCGATCCGGTGGTTACCCCACATTGAGGCCCGGGATCGTCCTCTCCAGGGCGGGGAGGACGGAAGGCTGCGCGCCGCCCTCCGCCGTGGCGGTCTCGCCCGCGGAGGTGTCCGGTGCCGCGGGGGCCTCCGGTGCCGCGGGGGCCTCCGGGCGTGCGGCGGCCGGAGGCTCCACCACCGGCGTTTCGGCCGACGGCAGGTCCTCGGTGACGGCGTCCGCCTGGGCCGGCTGGGGTAGCGGCGCCGTATCGTCGTCCGGCGTGACCGCCGCTTCGGCAGGTCGCTCGGGCGTCGGCGGCACCGGGGCTCGCAGCCAGCTGATGCCGTCGCTGGGAGCACCCGGCGCCCCCGGCAGGCCGGGCAGGTCCGGCGCGTCGGCCACGATGCTCACCCAGGAGTTCGTCCACTCGTGGCCGGGAAGGCTCGACTGCCCGAAGGGCAGCGCGTGGAAGCCGGTGCCCGCGGCGACGCCTCCGGCGTCGGCGAAGCTGACCAGCGCTGAGGCCTGGGAGAGATCCGGCAGGTCGGTGACGTGTGCGAGCCGCTCCGCGGTCACCGGCACCTCGCCGGTGCCGGCGGTCACCGATGCCCCGGTGCCGTCCGTCGCGACCGGCGTCCCGCCGATGTTCGCGGTCACCGGCGTCCCGCCGATGTTCGCGGTCACCGGCGTCTCGCCGGTGTTCGCGGTCATCGACGCCCCGGAACCGTCTGCGATCGCCGGTGTTCCGGCGTCGCCGGCCTCCTCGCAGCCGGCCGCCATGGCCCCGGGCGCCTGCTGCGCCCCCGCCGCCTCGCGCTCCTGGCAGGGCGCGACCTCAGCCGAGGCCGGAGAGACCATGGTCCAGCCGGCGCCGGCGGTGAGCAGCGCCACCGCGAGGATTCCCCTGATGTTCCGTGATGAGTTCGACATGCACATCCCCCTGTTGCGTTCGGTAATCCGATGACTGCCGAACGTAACAGGGGGGTCTTGCCCAGGGGCGCGCTTAGCCCAATGGTGGTCGAGCCATTACCGGGGCCCATCCGGTGATGGTCAAGCCCTTACCGGGCCGATGTTCAAGGAGTCGCTCGCCTCGTCGAGGTCGACCAGCACCTCGTCGCCGTCCTGGACCTCGCCGGAGAGCACCTCCTTGGCCAGCTTGTCGCCGATCGCGGACTGGACGAGGCGGCGGAGCGGACGCGCGCCGTACAGCGGGTCGTAGCCGGTCAGCGCCAGCCAGTCGCGTGCCGCCGGGGTCACCGTCAGCGTGAGCCGCCGGTCCGCCAGGCGCCTGCCCAGGTGGGTCACCTGCAGGTCCACGATCCGGGAGAGCTCCTCGGTGCCGAGCGCGTCGAACTGGATCACGTCGTCGAGCCGGTTGAGGAACTCGGGTTTGAACGAGCCCCTGACCGCGGCCATCACGGCGGTCCGCTGAGCCTCCTTCGTCATGCTCGGGTCCACGAGGAACTGCGAGCCGATGTTCGAGGTGAGAATCAGGATCACGTTGCGGAAGTCGACGGTCCGGCCCTGGCCGTCGGTGAGCCGCCCGTCGTCGAGCACCTGGAGCAGGATGTCGAAGACCTCGGGGTGCGCCTTCTCGACCTCGTCCAGCAGCACCACGGTGTACGGCCTGCGCCGCACGGCCTCGGTGAGCTGGCCGCCCTCCTCGTAGCCCACGTAACCGGGCGGGGCGCCCACCAGCCGCGAGACGCTGTGCTTCTCGCCGTACTCGCTCATGTCGATGCGGACCATCGCCCGCTCGTCGTCGAACAGGAAGTCCGCCAGCGCCTTGGCCAGCTCCGTCTTGCCGACGCCCGTCGGGCCGAGGAACAGGAAACTGCCGGTCGGCCGGTCCGGGTCGGAGATGCCGGCCCGCGCTCGCCGTACGGCGTCGGAGACCGCTTCGACCGCCTGCCGCTGGCCGATCAGCCGCCTGCCGAGCTCCTCCTCCATGCGGAGCAGCTTGCCGGTCTCGCCTTCGAGCAGCCGGCCCGCGGGGATGCCGGTCCACGAGGAGATGACCTGGGCGATGTCGTCGGCGCCGACCTCCTCCTTGACCATCGGGTTCTCGGGCTGGGCGGCCTTGCTGGCCTCGGCGAGCTTGGCCTCCAGGCTGGGCACCTCGGCGTACATCAGCCGCGAGGCGGCCTCGAAGTCGCCGTCGCGCTGCGCGCGCTCGGCGGCGCTCCGCACCTCGTCGATCTGCTTCTTCAGGTCACCGACCCGGTTGAGCCCGGCCTTCTCCTGCTCCCACCGGCCGACCAGGGCGTTGAGCTCCTCCTGACGGTCGGCGAGTTCCCCGCGGAGCCGCTCCAGCCGCTGCAGGCTGCTCTCGTCGGTCTCCTTGGCGAGCGCCAGCTCCTCCATCTTCATCCGGTCCACGTTCCGCTGGAGCTGGTCGATCTCGACGGGACGGGAGTCGATCTCCATGCGGAGCCGGGAGGCGGCCTCGTCGACAAGGTCGATCGCCTTGTCGGGCAGGAAGCGGGAGGTGATGTAGCGGTCGGAGAGGGCGGCGGCGGCCACCAGCGCGCCGTCGGCGATCTGGACCTGGTGGTGCGCCTCGTAGCGCCCCTTGAGGCCGCGCAGGATGGCGATCGTGTCCTCGACGGTGGGCTCGCCCACGTAGACCTGCTGGAACCGCCGCTCCAGCGCGGGGTCCTTCTCGATGCGCTCGCGGTACTCGTCCAGCGTGGTGGCGCCGATCATCCTCAGCTCGCCGCGGGCCAGCATGGGCTTGAGCATGTTGCCCGCGTCCATCGCGCCTTCGCCGGCGCCCGCGCCGACCATGGTGTGCAGCTCGTCGATGAAGGTGACGACCTGGCCGTCACTCTCCTTGATCTCCCCGAGCACCGCCTTGAGACGTTCCTCGAACTCGCCGCGGTACTTGGCGCCGGCGACCATCGCGCCCAGGTCGAGCGCGATCAGACGCTTGTCGCGCAGGCTGGAGGGCACGTCACCCGCGACGATCCGCTGGGCCAGCCCCTCCACCACGGCGGTCTTTCCGACGCCGGGCTCGCCGATGAGCACCGGGTTGTTCTTGGTGCGGCGGCTGAGCACCTGGACGACGCGCCGGATCTCCGAGTCGCGGCCGATCACCGGGTCGAGCTTGCCCGCCCGGGCCCGCTCGGTCAGGTCGACCCCGTACTTCTCCAGCGCCTGGTAGGTGTCCTCGGGCGTCTCGCTGGTCACCCTGGCGTGCCCGCGTACCTTCTCGAAGGCGTCGAGCAGCGCGTTCGGGCTCGCGCCGCGCGATTTGAGCAGTTCGGCGATGGGGCCGCCGTCCGTGGCGAGACCGACCAGCAGGTGCTCGGTCGAGACGTAGTCGTCCTCAAGGCCACGGGCCCGCTGGGCCGCCGTGTTCATCACGGTGAGCAGCTGCCGGGAGCTCGACGGGGCGCTGACCGTGGCGCCCTGTGCCTTCGGCAGGGCCGCGAGCTGCTTCTCGGCCTCGATCCGCAGTTGCTTCCAGTCGGCGCCCACCGCTTCGAGCAGGGGCACCGCGGTGCCGCCGGTCTGGGCGAGCAGCGAGGTGAACAGATGAGCGGGGGCGACCTCGGGGTTGCCCTCCGCGGCTGCCCGCCGGATGGCGGAGGAGACCGCCGCCTGACTCTTCTGGGTGAGCTTGTAGTCCATTGACTTCCCTCGTGTGGTTCAGGAGGTGCTGCCGGCGACGCCGGCGCGTCGCGGTTCGGCCACTGGGTCCGGTGACTTCCCCCGTCACCGGCGCGACCTCACGGGCCATTGGCGACGCCGGCGCGTCGCGGTTCGGTCGCTGGGGTCCGGTTCCTTCCCTCGTCGGTCCAGTCACCGGCGCGACCTCACGGGTGGGAGTTCTCAGGCGGGGGGCAGCTGGTACTGGATGAGGGCGCGGATCATGTTCATCTCCGAGCGGAGACGGTGGTTCTCGTCACGCAGGCGCAGGGCCTCCGTCTCGAGGACCAGGATTCGCTTGATGCCCGCGAGGTTGATGCCCTCCTCCTGGGAGAGCCGCTGGACCTCGCGGAGCATCATGATGTCGCGGGTGGAGTACAGGCGTCCGCGTCCCGCCGTACGGCCTGGGCTTACCAGGCCGAGACGGTCGTACTGGCGAAGGGTCTGCGGGTGCAGACCTGACAGCTGGGCGGCCACCGAGATCACATAGACGGGTGTGTCATCCGACAGATCGAAGTAGTTGGCTTCCATGGCTACTCGCTTCTGGCCTGTTCGATGAGGTCCGCCCGTGGGTCACCACCCGAGGTGGCGTCGCGGAACTCCTCAAGGGCCCCTCTCGCCTTGTCCTCCAGCTGCTGTGGCACCAGAACCTCGATCGTGGCGAGCAGATCGCCCTTGGTGCCGTCCTTGCGTGCCACACCCCTGCCGCGCACCCGGAAGGTGCGGCCGTTCGGGGTGCCCTCGGGGATGCGCAGCGTGACCGGCATTCCCTTGAGAATCGGCACCTTGATCTCGGCTCCCAGCGCCGCCTCGGTGAAGGTGACCGGGACGGTGACCGTCAGGTTCTCACCCGTCCTGCCGAACACGGAGTGCGGCTTGACGTGGATCTGGACGTAGAGGTCACCGGCGGGGCCGCCGTTCTCCCCGGGGGCGCCCTTGGCCTTGATCTTGATGCGCTGGCCGTCGCCGACCCCCGCCGGGATGCGGGCCTGGATCGTGCGGGTGCTCTTGCCCCGCCCGCTCCCCTCACAGACCTGGCACGGGTCGTCCACCAGCAGGCCGCGGCCCTTGCAGTCGCGGCACGGCTCGGAGAAGGCGAAGTTTCCGAGGTTGCGGCTGGCCGCCCCGGTGCCCTCGCAGGTCGGGCAGACCCGCGGGGTGGTGCCGGCCTTGGCGCCGGTTCCCCCGCACGCGGTGCACGCGGAGGAACTGGTCAGGCGGAGCGAGACCGTGGTGCCCTCCACCGCCTCGGAGAAGGAGAGCGAGACCTCGGACTCGATGTCCTGGCCGCGCCGTGCCCTGGTCGACGTCCCGCCGGGGCGGCTCGCGCCACCCCGGTTGAAGAGGCCGCCGAAGATGTCGCCGATGCGCTCCCCGGCGCCGCTCTGCTGGCTGGTGCCCCCGAAGAGGTCTCCCAGGTCGAACGGGAACCCACCCGCGCCGGTACGCGGAGCCCCCCCGGCCCCGGCGTAGCCGCCCAGACCCGATCCGAACAGCGTCCGCGCCTCGTCGTACTCCTTGCGGCGCTTGGTGTCGGACAGGATGTCGTAGGCCTCGGAGACCTCCTTGAACTTGGCGGTGCTCTCGGAGGTCTCCGAGCTTCCGGGGTTGGCGTCAGGGTGATACTTCCTGGCCAACTTCCGGTACGCCTTCTTGATCTCATCGGCCGTGGCGGTCTTGGGCACACCAAGGACGGCGTAGTAGTCCTTCTCCAAGTAGTCCTTGGTGCTCATCCACGTTCCTTCTCAGAGTTTGGATCTTGGGGGGTCAGTTGTCGTCCGCGGCGGGCTCTTCGGGCTCGGCCACCGCGACTCGCGCGGGGCGGAGCACTCGCTCGCCGATCCGGTAACCGGGCTGCAGGATCTCCACGCAGGTCGGCTCTGTGACGTCGGGGGAGTAACTGTGCATCAGGGCCTCGTGCACCGTCGGGTCGAACGGTTCGCCCTTGGTGCCGAAGGCGCTCAGCCCCAGTTTCCCCGTGGCCGCCTCCAGCGACTCGCTCACCTTGGCGAAACCGCCGGTCAGCTCGCCGTGGTCGCGGGCCCGGCCGATGTCGTCGAGGACAGGAAGCAGTTCGGTCAGCGCGCCGGCCACCGCCTGCTCCTTGACCACGGCCCGGTCCCGCTCGACCCGCTTGCGATAGTTGGAATACTCGGCCTGAAGACGCTGTAGGTCCGCGGTGCGCTCGGCGAGTTGGGTGGCCAGCTCGATCGAGGCGAGGTCCGATGCCAGGGAGGACGAGGACGACCTGTCGGCCTGTTCCTTGTCGTTCTGGCCCGTGGCCTCCGCCGGGGCCGTCTCGCGGACCTGTCCCGTCTCCGGGTCTATCTTCCGGTTGTCGCGGATCACCGGCTCCTCCTCGGAACCGTTCTCGCGCGTGCTCACGCTGCTGCTCCCCTCGACTTTCCGGCCGTCACTTGGTGCCGCTGTCGCGCTTCGGCTCGTCGTCCACGATCTCGGCCTCGACCACGTCGTCGTCCGCCTTCTGCCCGGCGGTGGCGTCCGCCCCGGGGGCGCCGGTCGGGGCCTCGGAGGCCTGCGACTGAGCGTAGATGGCGGAGCCCATCTTCTGGCTGACCGTGGCGAGCTTCTCCGCGGAGGCGCGGATCTCGGACGAGTCGGTGCCCTCCAGAGCCTTCTTGAGCTCGGAGACGGCCTCGTTGACCTCGTTCTTGATGTCGTCCG
The DNA here is from genome assembly GCF_040675205.1 of Streptosporangium sp. NPDC049644. NCBI lineage: Bacteria > Bacillati > Actinomycetota > Actinomycetes > Streptosporangiales > Streptosporangiaceae > Streptosporangium > Streptosporangium sp. NPDC049644. The sequence continues at coordinate 31,132 of NZ_JBFAOJ010000001.1, forward strand.
GGACCTTCTCGGCGTTCTCGCCGAGGAACTTCTCGGTCTGGTAGACGAGCGAGTCGGCGTTGTTGCGCGTCTCGGCCTCTTCGCGGCGCTTCTTGTCCTCGTCGGCGTAGGACTCGGCCTCGCGCATCATGCGCTCGATGTCGTCCTTCGGCAGCGCGGAGCCGCCGGTGATCGTCATCGTCTGCTCCTTGCCGGTGCCGAGGTCCTTGGCGGAGACGTTGACGATGCCGTTGGCGTCGATGTCGAAGGTGACCTCGATCTGCGGGATCCCGCGCGGCGCCGGGGCGATGCCGGTCAGCTCGAAGGTGGCCAGCTTCTTGTTGTACGCCGCGATCTCGCGCTCGCCCTGGTAGACCTGGATCTGCACCGACGGCTGGTTGTCCTCGGCCGTGGTGAAGACCTCGGAGCGCTTGGTCGGGATCGTGGTGTTACGCTCGATGATCTTGGTGAAGATCCCGCCCTTGGTCTCGATGCCCAGGCTCAGCGGGGTCACGTCGAGCAGCAGGACGTCCTTGACCTCGCCCTTGAGCACACCGGCCTGGAGGGCGGCGCCGATGGCCACGACCTCGTCCGGGTTGACGCCCTTGTTGGGCTCCTTGCCGCCGGTCAGCTCCTTGACGAGGTCGGCGACGGCGGGCATGCGGGTCGAGCCGCCGACGAGCACCACGTGGGCGATGTCGGAGACCTTGATGCCGGCGTCCTTGACGACCTGGTTGAACGGGCCCTTGCACCGCTCGAGCAGGTCGGCGGTGAGCCGCTGGAACTCGGCGCGGGTGAGCTTCTCCTCCAGGTGGAGGGGGCCCTCGGCCGAGGCGGTGATGTAGGGCAGGTTGATGGAGGTCTCCGACTGGCTGGAGAGCTCGATCTTGGCCTTCTCCGCGGCCTCACGCAGGCGCTGGAGGGCCATCTTGTCCTTGGTCAGGTCGACGCCGTGGGCGTTCTTGAACCGGGTGGCGAGCTCGTCGACGACGCGCTGGTCCCAGTCGTCACCACCGAGGTGGTTGTCGCCGCTGGTGGCCTTGACCTCGACGAATCCGTGGCCGTCCTCCTGGCCGACGTCGAGCAGGGACACGTCGAAGGTGCCGCCGCCGAGGTCGAAGACGAGGATGGTCTCGTCCTTGTCCTTGTCCAGGCCGTAGGCGAGCGCCGCGGCGGTGGGCTCGTTGATGATGCGCAGCACATTGAGGCCGGCGATGGTGCCGGCTTCCTGGGTGGCCTGACGCTGAGCGTCATTGAAGTAGGCGGGAACGGTGATCACCGCGTCGGTGATCTTCTCGCCCAGGTAGGCTTCGGCGTCCTGCTTGAGCTTCTGCAGGACGAAGGCGCTGATCTGCTGCGGGGAGAACTTCTTGCCGTCGATCTCGACGGTCCAGTTGGTGCCCATCTCGCGCTTGACCGAGCGAATCGTCCGGTCGACGTTGGTGACGGCCTGCCGCTTGGCGACCTCCCCGACGAGGACCTCGCCGTTCTTCGCGAAGGCGACCACGGACGGCGTGGTCCGCGAACCCTGGGCGTTGGCGATGACGGTGGGCTCACCGCCCTCAAGAATCGAGACGACGGAGTTGGTCGTCCCCAGGTCGATACCTACCGCACGTGCCATGAGTACGTCCTTGTAGTCAAAGTTGAGTCGATGCCACTCATAGTGGAACCTCGCGTGAGGTTTGTCAAACGACTTGAGCCTATTGGACTCAACCTTCGACCGCGCGGAAGCATTCCCGATTTCCGGGCAACGGGCGGGATCCTTCGCTCCCTCCGACGAGGGAACGCACGTGGTCGTTCCCGGCGATGACCGGAGGTCTCCCGGTCACCGCCCGCGGGGGTCCGTTCCGGACGCGTGAACCCCGGAGAGTGCCGCGTCAGCGGGCGCCGTCGACCACCTTGCGGGCGCCGAGCGGCTTCTTGAGCTTGACCGTCGTCACCTTCTGGATGGCGATCTCGATGCAGGCGACGTTCTGGGCCTTGCTGCTCGGGCCCTCCCAGAGGGTGACGGTCACCCGCTTGGCGGTCTCTCGTACGGTGACCCGGTCGAGCACGTTGCACGGCTCCACCCCGGACCACCAGGTGATCCGCAGGCTCCGGCCGTCCTTCGACGGTGTCGCCTTCAGCCACCTGACCTTGCGGGGATTCTCGGTGTGGCCCTCCGGTCTCGTCGGTCTGGGGCCGCCGCCGGTGGGCTCGTCCCGGGGGGCCACGGTGTGGCTCGCCGGTTCCGAGGGGCCGCCGGGAAGGGCGGTGCTCCGGCTCACCGGCTGCGAGGGTGCGGTGGCGCTGGGTTCGGTGCCGCAGCCCAGGGCCAACAGGAGGCTTCCGGCCAGGATGGGGGTCACGATCATACGCATACCCCTAAGACGGATCCGGGCCCTGGGAGGTTCAGGACACCCTGATGTCGCGCCGTACCTCGGCCGTGACCGCCGAAAACGTGACGAGGTCATTGTGGGCGGGTGGTGCGGTCAGCCCTTGGTGCACGGCGGTTCATGTCGATGGCGTATGTCCACATACATCGCCATTACCCAGCGCCGCTGGATGATTCCCCGGGAAGTGGGGCCGATAGGCTGCGAGGAGTTTCGACCCCTGATTTCGAGGTGCTCACATGATCGCGATTCTTGGAACCGGCAAGATGGGGGAGGCCCTGCTGTCCGGGCTGCTCAGAGCCGGGTTCAAGCCGGGCGACGTGATGGCGACGGCACGACGTGCCGAGCGGGGCGAGGCCCTCACGAAGCAGTACGGCATACGGGTGGTCTCCAACGCCGAGGCCGCCAAGAGCGCCGACACGATCATCCTCGCGGTCAAGCCGCAGGACATGGGGTCCCTGCTCGCCGAGATCGCGGCGCACCTGCCGGCCGACCGGCTGGTCATCTCGGCGGCGGCGGGGATCACGACCTCGTTCGTCGAGTCGCGGCTCGGCGCCGAGATCCCGGTGGTCCGGGTCATGTCCAACACGCCGGTGCTGGTCGACGAGGCGATGAGCGTGATCTCGGCGGGGGCGCACGCCTCCGAGGAGCACCTCAAGCGCGCCGAGGACCTGTTCAGCCCGGTCGGCAAGGTGCTGCGCATCCCCGAGGCGCAGCAGGACGCGGCCACGGCCCTGTCGGGCAGTGGTCCCGCCTACTTCTTCTATCTCGTCGAGGCCATGGTCGACGCCGGAATCCTGCTCGGCATGCCCCGTGCCGCCGCCCTCGACATGGTCACCCAGTCGATCGTCGGCGCGGCGATCATGCTCCGTGACTCGGGCGAGCACCCGGTGATACTGCGCGAGGCGGTCACCTCGCCGGGAGGCACCACCATCGCCGCCATCGCCGAACTGGAGCGGCACAGCGTCCGAGCCGCCTTCCTGGCCGCCATCGAGGCCGCCAGGGACAGGGGACGCCAACTCGCCGAGGGCTGACCTACCCCTTTGTTAGGAAATTTTCCTATATAAGGCATCATTTCCCGCGGAACTCCGGGGAAGTGAGGCGATCGTGGGGCAGGCCGTATCGGCTGATGATCGGCGGGAGCCTGGCGGGGCCTCCGTCTGGACGCGGAGCTTCCTGCTCTTCTTCACCGCCAGATCGATCTCCATGCTCGGCGCGTCGATGGTCCCGTTCGCGACGGCGGTGGGGGTGGGCGGGCTCGGTTACGGTCCCACCGGGGTGGGGCTGGCGCTGGCCGCCTGGATGGCGCCCTTCGCGGTGCTGATCCTGTTCGGCGGGGTGTTCGCCGACAGGTTCACGCCGCGCCGCATGATGATCGGCGCCGACACGGTCCGGATGGTGACCCAGGGGATCAGCGCGGCGCTCTTCATCTCCGGCAGGCCGGACCTCTGGCCGATCCTCGTCATCTCCGCGATCAACGGTGTCGCCGCCGCGATGTACCAGCCGGGGGTCTCCAGTACGGTCCCGCGGGTGGCGAGGGACGTGCAGAGGGCCAACGCCACCCTGCGCGTCTCCGAGTCGATCATGATGTTGGCCGGGCCGGGGGTCGCCGGTGCCATCGTCGGCTTCCGGGGGGTCGGCGTCGTCTTCGCGATCGAGGCCGTGGGGTTCGCCGTCAGCGCGGTCTGCCTGCTCCTCCTGCGCCTGCCCGCGGTCGCCCTCCCTGTCGTGGCGCGGTCGATCTGGCGCGACCTGCGCGGCGGCTGGCGGGAGTTCCGGTCCAGGACCTGGATGTGGTCGGTGATCCTGGTCTGGGCGGTCTTCGGCGTCACCCTGTTCGGCCCGATGCTCCCGCTCGGTTCGGTGCTGATCACCGAGCGGTTCGGCGAGGCCGCCTACGGCCTGGTCATGTCCGCCTCGGGCGCGGGCACGGTCGTCGGCGGCCTGATCGCCATGCGGGTCCGCCCGGGGCGGCCGTTGATGGCGGGCGCGATCGGTCTGTTCGGCTTCGCCCTGGAGCCGCTCTCCATCGCTCTGGCGTCGCCGCCGGAAATCCTCATGGCCGCGCATGTGATCGGCGGCGCGGGATGGGCGTTCTGGTCGGTCATGTGGGCCACCAGCGTCCAGACCCAGGTGCCCGCGGAGGCGCTCAACCGGGTCACCGCCTACGAGGTCGCCGGCTCGACCCTGTTCATTCCGATCGGACAGGTGCTCGCCGGTCCGGTGGCCGGGGTGACGGGTGCGCCACAGTTGCTGACCGTGTCCTCGATCGTGGCGGTCGCCGGGTGCGTCTCGCTTCTCCTGGTTCCCGCTGTCCGGGGACTGCGCCGGGTGCACCCCACCTGACCACGCCGTCCCCGCCTCCGGCCAGGTGGGAGGGTGCTCGGGGCGGTGTTCCGGGCAGCGGTGTCGTGTCCCGGCCTCCGGGACTGTTAATAGCAATAAATTAGGATATTTCGCTCAGATGAAAACCGTCCCGTCCTCCAAGACGCGTGCGTAAACCGCATTCCGTACACGTGCGGTAACGTCGAGCCGGGAGTAGGAAGATCGGGCCGTGGCGCGCGGCGTCGCGACCAGACAGGGAGTGCGCATGAGCCGGTCCGTGCGGGTTGTCTGGGACGATGCGCTCATCTCCTACGATTTCGGCCCGGAGCACCCGCTCGCGCCCGTGCGGGTCGAGCTGACCATGGCGCTGGCCAGGGAACTGGGCGTGCTGGACCTGGTGGAGATGAGCGGATGCGCGCCCGCCACCGACGACGAGCTGGCACTCGTTCACAAGCGTGACTACATCGAGGCCGTCAAGAGGGTCTCGGCCACCGGGCGACGCGACCTGGCCTGCGGGCTCGGCACCGTGGACAATCCCGCCTTCGTCGGGGTCCACGAGGCGTCCGCGCTGATCACCGGAGCCAGCCTGGCCGCGGCCCGCGCGGTGTGGACCGGCGAGGTCGAGCACGCGGTCAACGTCGCGGGTGGCCTGCACCACGCGATGCCCGCCCTGGCGAGCGGGTTCTGCGTCTACAACGACCCGGGTGTGGCGATCGCGTGGCTGCTGGCCCAAGGTGCGTCCAGGGTCGCCTACGTGGACGTGGACGTGCACCACGGCGACGGCGTGCAGGCGATGTTCTACGACGATCCCAGGGTTCTCACCATCAGCCTGCACGAGAGTCCCCGCACGCTCTTCCCCGGCACGGGCTTCCCCAATGAGAGCGGCGCGGAGGGCACCGCGGTCAACGTGGCGCTACCCGCCGGATGCGGCGACGGCGACTGGCTGCGGGCCTTCCACGCGGTGGTCCCGCCGCTGCTGCGGGAGTTCGCCCCCGAGATCCTGGTCACCCAGCACGGCTGCGACAGTCACGCCCTCGACCCGCTGGCCAACCTGATGCTCAGCCTGGACGGCCAGCGCGCGGCGTACGCGGCGCTGCACGAACTGGCCCACGAGACCGCGGGCGGGCGATGGGTCGTGACCGGTGGCGGAGGGTACGAGCTGGTGCAGGTCGTGCCCCGGGCGTGGACCCATCTGATCGCGGAGGTGGCGGGTCACCCGCTCGACCCGAGGACCGCCACTCCCGAGGCATGGCGCACGTTCGTCAAGGAACGGACCAACCAGTCGGCACCCCTGACGCTGACCGATGGTCGGAATCCGGAATTTCGCGATTTCTCCACAGGTTATGACCCAGCAGATCCGGTCGATCGGGCCATCATGGCGACAAGGAAAGCCATCTTCCCCTTCCACGGCCTGGATCCCCTCCCGTAGGCATGAGGCCGTTGGTGAACCCCCAACACGGAGCGAAGTGGATGAACGACGAGGGAAGTCACCGGATTCCGGCATCCGAGCCGCGACGCGAAGCGTTGCCAATGACCCGTGCCGAGCTTCGTGAGCACCTGGTCCGGACTCGGATCGCCGGTGATGTGGCGACCAGCCGGGAGAACAACCTGGACCACTACCGGTCGCTGGCCAACCGTGACCCGCACTACATGTTCGGGCTGACCGTGGACGGCGCCTGGTCCTATCGGGACGTGCTGGAGTTGATGGCCAAGTCAGCCGGGGTGGTGGCCGATCCGCTGCACCGGGAGGGCCAGGACACCATCGACCCCGACCGTACGATCGAGGCGGTCGAGAAGATGGGCGACGCGATCGCGGGAGTGCTCGGCAGGGAGAATCCGCGGATCCTGATCGCCACCGGGCACCCCACCGGCCTGCTCACCGTTCACCTGGCCCTGGCCCGGATGCTCAGGGCGCGCGGGGCGACCCTGATGAGCCCGGCCGAGGGTTGGTCGTACTGGGGCAGCGGGTTCGGCCGCAGGCGCAAGGTCCGTTATCTGGACGACGTCGCGATGCTCGACGACAAGGGCGCCTTCGTGCACACCCACGACCCCGCCCCGATGCGGGCCATGATCGCCGAGCTTGGCGCGGACCGTCCCGATCTGGTGATCGCCGACCACGGCTGGGCCGGAGCGGCGGGCGAGGCGGGCATCCTCACCGTCGGATTCGCCGACAGCAACGACCCCGCGCTCTTCGTCGGGGAGGCCGAGGGCAAGATCGCGGTGACCGTCCCGCTCGATGACAACGTGCTACCGAGGTATTACGAACCGCTGACACACCACCTGGTCGAGAGGGTCGCGCGAGCCCTCTGAGACGGGGGATGCGCAAATCGGGCCGTCCCTATACAGGTATTTCGCGCCTGCATTCCATGGAGCTCGCCGACCGTTTGCCAACTTTTTGATGATTGTGGGCGACTCTAATAGGAGACAGTTGGTCCGTTCCAAGATCGAAAACAGGGGCACGGTCCGGCTGCTGGCCAGCGATTTTGTCGGTTTCACTGACGTGAGGCTCAGAGGGCTGAGAAAATAGGGGGTTTGCGTGCCCGGCCTCTCGACTTACGCTGACGGCAGTACACGTGCGTGAGCAATGGCACCAGTGGGGATAACCCGGATACACGTGCGGAAGAGGCGTCCGATGGGTGCAGGCGAAAGACCTCTCAGCGAGGTGAAGTTCCTGACGGTGGCAGAAGTGGCCACTGTCATGAGGGTGTCCAAGATGACTGTGTACCGACTCGTGCATTCGGGCGAGCTGCCGGCCATCCGGGTCGGTCGATCCTTCCGGGTGCCTGAGCAGGCGGTGCACGATTATCTCAGGGATGCCTACATCGAGGCAGGTTGAGACAGGGGCTCGGCGCGCCGAGCCGAGCGGCCGGTGGAGGGAACATCCGGCCGTGAGGTGGGCGAGGCGCGCTGACGGCTCGTGACTCTGTCCCTTCCGGTTGTGTCGGAGCACGATTTCCGGTGCGACCTGTGTGTGACAGGTCTCCGTCTCGTCGGGGTAGCGACGTGTGCGCCACGTCGTGAGTTGATGTGCCCGGGGTCCCCCCAGGGGCGATCCACCGTGGATCGCCGGTAGTCTGTTGTGCCGGTGTGCTATCGCACGCCGGTTTGACATTCTCGGCTACCAGCTACCTGGGGGTCCCGTGGGCTCTGTGATCAAGAAGCGCCGTAAGCGCATGGCGAAGAAGAAGCACCGCAAGCTTCTGAAGAAGACCCGCATCCAGCGGCGTAACAAGAAGTAACAGCGCGGATCTGCGAGGCGCCGATGACCCACACCGTGCTTGTCACCGGGGTCTCGCGCCACATCGGCGCCCGAGTGGCGAGCGTTCTCGCGGATGACCCGGACATCGACCGGGTCATCGGAGTGGATACGGTGCCGCCGCCCTCGCTCTCACGTGATGGCGGCGTACCTCTCGGCCGGACGGAGTTCGTCCGCGTCGATCTGCGCAGCCCCGACATCGCGCAGGTGATCGCGGCCGCCGACATCGACACCGTCGTTCACATGAGCCTGGTGAGCGCTCCTCCCCGGAGCGGTGGCCGGGCACTCATGAAGGAGCACAACGTCATCGGCACCATGCAGTTGCTCGGTGCCTGTCAGCGGTCCGCGACGGTCCGCCGTGTCGTCGTGCGCTCCACCACCGCCGTCTACGGTTCCTCCCCGCACGACCCCGCGGTCTTCACCGAGGACGCCGATCCGGCCGAGCCGCCGAGCCACGGCTATGCCAAGGACGCCTCAGAGGTGGAGGGCTATGTCCGGGGCTTCGCCAGGCGGCGCCGCGACGTGGTCGTGTCGACGCTCAGGTTCGCCAACTTCATGGGTCCCGGCGTCGACTCCCCGCTGACGCGTTACTTCACCCAGCCCGTCCTGCCGACCGTGCTCGGGTTCGACCCCCGGTTGCAGTTCGTTCACGAGGACGACGCGGTCGAGGTGCTGCGGCGGATGGCGATGGACGACCACCCCGGCACGTTCAACGTGGCCGGGGACGGCGTGCTGCTCCTGTCGCAGTGCGCGCGCCGGGTGGGCCTGCTCTCGCTTCCGATGCCCTCTCCCGTCTTCGCTCTCATCGGCGACCTCGCCCGAGGCGCGGGGCTGGTCGACTTCTCTCCCGAGCAACTCCGCCTGATGTGTCACGGCCGTGTGGTCGACACCACCCTGCTGTCCGAGGCTCTCGGCTGGAAGCCGAAGTTCTCCACCGCCACCGCCTTCGCGGATTTCGTCCGCGCGCGCGAGCCGGCCGGTGGCCTTCCGGCCGCCATGATGGACATGCTGTCCCGGGCGGTGACGGAATGACCGAGACGGCGGGGGAGGGCCGGGAGGCCGAGGTGATCCCCATCACCCGCGCCCGCACCTTTGGCGAGCCCGTCTCCGAGGAGACGTCGGACGAGTCTTTCCCCGGGCCGCCGGCGGGCGGAGGCGACGATCAGAGGCTGGCCGAGCTGCTCGCCTTCCTGCGGCGCAGGGTGACCGGAGAGTACGAGGTCGACGAGTTCGGCTTCGATCCCGAGCTCACCGACAGGGTGCTGCTGGAGCTGGTCCGCCCGCTGTACCGCCACTGGTTCCGCACCGAGACCGTCGGCCTGCGCAATGTGCCCGACGACTCCGGCGCCCTGGTCGTGGCCAATCACTCGGGCACCCTTCCGCTTGACGGGCTCATGCTGCAGGTGGCCCTGCACGACGAACATCCCGCGCGCCGCGCGCTCCGCCTGCTGGGGGCCGACCTGGTCTACCGGCTCCCGGTGCTCGGCCACCTGTCCCGCAAGACCGGCCACACCCTCGCCTGCCGCGAGGACGCCGACCGGCTGCTCCGCAAGGGTGAACTCGTCGGTGTCTTTCCCGAGGGGTTCAAGGGGGTCGGCAAGCCGTTCTCCGATCGCTACCGGTTGCAGCGCTTCGGGCGGGGCGGTTTCGTCGCCTCCGCCATCCGCGCGGGCGTGCCGATCGTTCCCTGCGCCATCGTGGGCGCCGAGGAGATCTATCCCAAGATCGGTGACCTGCGTTTCCTGGCCAGGGCGTTCGGTCTTCCCTACCTGCCGGTCACGCCGCTGTTCCCCTGGTTCGGGCTCCTCGGGCTGGTCCCGCTCCCGTCCAAGTGGATGATCAGCTTCGGTGAGCCGATCCGTACCGACGAGTTCGACCCGGCCGACGCCGATGATCCGATGCTGGTCTTCAACCTCACGGACCAGGTCAGGGAGACCATCCAGCAGCAGCTGGACGAGCTCCGGCTGCAGCGCGGACACGCGTTCCCGCCCTTCTTCTGAGGCTCTCCGGCATCTCGCCGATCCGGATGGAGACCTGTCGCGCCAGCGCGCGCCCGGCGGGCGAGCGGGGGCGGTTTTTATTAGTCGCGACGTCTAACAACGGGTGCTTTCTGTCGGTATGGTGTGCTCAACATCGGTCTTCCGGATCAAGGGAGTGGTCATGGGCGCAGGCCGGAGCGCGACAGGGGCCGCCATCGCCGGACTGGCCGTGGGGGCGGCGCTGGGAGTCGCCGCGCGGCGGCGCAGGGCGTACGCGGGCACGGTGCTCGGCGGGCACCGCGGTCGGCCGGCCACCGTCACCACCGGCGACGGCGTGCGGCTCGCGGTCGACATCGAGGAGGCCGGGGCGCCCGAGCCGACCGTGATCTTCATGCACGGCTGGGTGATGAACAGGCACTGCTGGCACTTCCAGCGCGAGGCGCTCGCCGGCAGGGCCACCCTGGTCTTCTACGACCAGCGCGGGCACGGCGCCTCCTCGGCGGGTGCCCTCGACGCCTGCACCGTCGACCAGCTCGGTGACGACCTCGCCGCGGTGATCGAGGCCACCGTGCCCGAGGGGTCGCCGGTGGTGCTCGTAGGCCACTCCATGGGCGGTATGACGGTCATGGCGTTCGCCGGGCGGCATCCGGAGACGTTCGCCGCCAGGGTGGTGGGAGTGGCCCTGCTGAGCACGTCGTCCGGGCGGCTGAACGGCAGCACGTTCGGGCTCCCCGGGCCGATCGGGCGGCTCGCCCCGCGCGTCACGCCCCTCATGTTCGAACGCATGCTGGCCAGGGGGGCGCTCATCGACCGCAGCGCGGCCCTCAAATCTCGCACCAACCTGCCGGTGACCCGGTACGTCGCCTTCGGGCCCCGCGCCCCGCGCGAGCATGTGCGCTTCGTCAGCGACATGGCCTCGGCCACCCCGACAGAGATCATGGTCGGTTTCTTCCGTGACTTCCTCATCCACGACAAGCTGGCCGCGCTGGCCGCGTTCGGCGGGGTCGAGACGCTCGTCATGGTCGGAGACCGTGACCGTCTCACTCCGCCGGCGCACAGCAGGCGCATCGCCGAGGCTCTGCCGGGCGCCAGGATGGTCGTGTTCCCCGAGGCCGGCCACATGATCGGCCTGGAACGCCCGGAGGCCGTCAACCGGGAACTGTCCGCACTGCTGGACCGGGTCACGGCCGCCGGTACGGCAGGCTGACCGGAGCCGCACCAGGCCGTCCGGCGGGCGCCGGAGCGGTGGGGTGGGTCAGCCGCCGGAACGGTAGTGGCGGCGCAGAGCGATGGCGGCGGCGATGCTCCCCGCGAGGGCCCCGGCGCCCGCCGCGATGGGCAGGCCGATCAAGGTCGCCTTACGCCCCGTGCGGAAGTCCTTTATCTCCCAGCCGTTCTCCCTGGCGAAGTCGCGCAACTCGGCGTCGGGATTGATCGCGGTGGCGTGGCCGACCAGGGAGAGCAGCGGCAGGTCGTTCGCCGAGTCGCTGTAGGCGGAACAGCGGGTCAGATCGAGCCCCTCCCTGCGGGCCAGAGCCCTGACGGCCTCCGCCTTGGCCGGGCCGTGGAGCAGGTCGCCGACCAGGCGGCCGGTGTAGACGCCGTTCTCGGTCTCGGCGACGGTGCCGAGGGCACCGGTCAGGCCGAGGCGCTGGGCGATCACGCGGGCCAGCTCCACCGGGGTCGCGGTGACCAGCCAGACTCGCTGGCCGGCGTCGAGGTGCGCCTGCGCGATGGCGCGGGTGCCCGCCCAGATGCGGTCGGCCATCACCTCGTCGTAGATCTCCTCACCGAGCCGGATGATCTCCTCGACCTTGCTGCCCGCCACGAACGCCAGCGCGGTCTCCCTGGCCTCCGCGATGTGGACCGGGTTCTCGTCGCCGCGGACCCGGAAGACCGCCTGGCCGAGCGCGAACCTGATCAGGTCCTTGCTGGTGAACAGGCCCCGGGAGGCGAGGCCCCGGGCGAAGTGGTAGATGGACGCGCCGCGCATCATGGTGTTGTCGACGTCGAAGAAGGCGGCGGCCACCGGGTCGGGTTCGGCCATCGGCATCGCCACGGCGGCCGCGGCCGCGACCTCCCCGGCCGCCTGCTCCCCGACCGTCGCCGTTTCGCCCCGTCGTCGTAGTAGCCGCCTCATAGCACCTCAGCTTAACCGGGACACGGGGGGAGATCGGTGTTAGTCAAATGCGACGTCTCGGTGTCATACGACATGGCGTGACCCGGACGGAACAGGCTAATCGGGTGGAGCCAGGCCGTCGATGTAGTTGAGGTAGACGTGGGCCTTGAGCTGATCCTCGGCGTCCATCTTGGGGATCATTCCGCTGATCTGGGTGCGCTGTTTCTGGACGAAGCGCTTGAGCTCGCTGGCGTTCGCGGCGTCACGGCGCCGGACCTGCCGCAGAGAGGTCACCGCGGAGCGGGTGGTGTCCTCCATCGCCTGGAGGGTCTCCCCGATCATGTCCTCGCGCTCGCCGGAGCCCAGGAGTTCCTCGACCTCGCGGGCGCGGGTCTCCGCGTAGCCGAAGGAGCGGTCGGCCCGCTCGGCCTCGTCGGTGCTCAGGTGGAACAGCGTCCTCTCGGCGGCGCGCTTGAGCGGGTAGAAGGTGTCACCGGGCATCGACCGGTAGGTCCATATACCGGAGGCGACCATCGCGGCCACCAGGGCGACGCTCAGCAGTTGCGTGAACAGCCCGGTACGAGGTCTGCGCCGGGAGTGGCGCGGGCCGGTCGGCGGCCGCTCCGACAGGTCCTCTCCGGGAGGGGGCTGGGTGAGCTGCTCACGGAGCCTGGCGTGGAACTCGGGACGGGGGGTGGCCGCCATGCGGTTACCGAGGCGCGACACACGGTTCTGGATGTGAGCCTGCGATCTCCGCGAGATTCCGGGCAGCCACTTCCCCATGAACGCTCCCTGCCGCCCCCAGCTCATGATCCATCGGTCTCACTTGCCTAACGACGACTCCGCACGCCAGGTTACGCGCCGCACCGGCATCGGCATGGTGAACAATCCTCCGCTGCCCGGCCGGACGCGTGATTCTTCCCGCGGGCTCCTCCGGGTGAGGCCTCCCGGGGCGGGGTAAGGGGGGGCGGACGCGGCGTCAGCCCAGGTCCGAGGGGAGCGCGCGGGCCAGGGAGCGGATCGCGCGGAACTGCAGCGCCTTGATCGCGCCGCTCTTCTTGCCCATGATGAGCGCGGTCTCCGCCAGCGACATGCCGTGCAGGAAGCGCAGCACCACGCACTCCTGCTGCTCGGGGCCCAGGTCGCGGACGGCGCTGAGCACCCGGTCGCTGATCATCGAGATGACCACGGCGTTCTCCGGGATGTGCGGGCCGTCGAGCGGGATGTCGATCACCTCGGCCGTTGTGACCTCAAGACGGTACCTGCCGGACTTGAAGTGATCGGTGATCAGGTTCCTCGCGATGGTCACGAGCCAGGCCCCGAAATCACGCCCTTGCCACGTGAAGTCAGTGATCCGGCGGAGTGCGCGGAGAAAGGTCTCGCTCGTGAGATCCTCGGCCAGCGGGTGTGAGCCGACCCGGAAATAGACATAGCGGTAGACCAGGGTGAGGTAGCGATCATAGAGCGTGCCAAAAGCATCCGTGTCTCCGGTTTTGGCACGCAAAACGAGCCTCCGGAGTTCTTCGGAGGCGTCCTCACGCAGAGTGAGGTCATTACTGCGGACGGGCTGGGCCATCCCGACGGTCGTGGGGAGGTGCCCGGCGAGCGGCCACGTTTCAGGCATCCGGTATCCCTGAGGGGAAGGGGGTACGGCGTGCCTGATCACTCTAGGAAACCAAGCGGTAATTCCACAATCCACTTCGAAGCGCCGTGACTGGGGGTAATCGCCAGATACGGTGTGGGGTCGGTTGTTTCGTGCCGACTCCGGTAGCCGACCGAGGGTTCGGCTACCGGTTAGGGGGTAATGTCCGGCAGCATTGGAGACACCATGGAAGTCCTCGTCGCTGTCATCGCCTTCGCCGGTGCATTGCTCGCCGTCATCGCCACCGGTGCTCTCATCAGCCGCCTTCGCAGTGAGCCCAAGGGCTGGCTGATCGCCTGGAGCATCACGACGGCGTCTCTCTCCGTTTCACTCGGAGTAATCGCCGTCGGCTACTTAACCGGGTTCGGGGCAGGAACATTTCGTGTTTATCAACTGACCGGATCCATGCTGGCGCCCCTGTGGCTGGCCGTCGGAGTCATCCAGTTGCTGGCCCGTAAGGGCACGGCCAGGTTCGCCTCATGGCTCCTGGGGATCGCACTCACCGTCATCGCGACGGTGATCCTGGCGGTCGACCCGGTCCTGCAGGACAAGGACTTCGCCAAGGTCCTCCCGCTGGGTGGTCACCACTGGGACCTGCCGTCGAAATACCTGCTGCTCGTCGTCCACGTGATCGTCGCGATCGTGCTGCTGGCCGGACTGCTGCTCGCGGTCGTGCGCTGGCGCGGTGGCGACGACTACGACGCCGACAACATGCACGCGCTCCTGGTGCTCGGTCCCACCGGCCTCGCCCTGGTGGGAGCCGTCAGTTTCGCGGTGCCCGGAATGTTCACCGCGCTGCTGCTCTTCGTCACCGCCGCCGCCGTCTGGTACGCCATGCTCCGCCCGCTCGCGCCCTACGAGGACGACGACGAGGAGGCCGCGGACGACGACTGGCAGAACCGCCTCCCGACACTCCGGCCCCCCGAGTACCAGCCCCGCGACGTGCAGGTCGCCGGACGCAGGATGTCCCAGGAGGCCCCTGGCGGCCGGGCCCTGGCCGAGGAGCCCCCCCGCCGTTCCGGACTCGGCGACCTCGTCGCCGAGTACCGCGCGGGCGACCGGGACGTCGACTACGCGGCACGCATGGGGCAGCAGCCTCCGCCGAGCGACGACAGGTTCGGCGGACCCGCCACCGGGATGTTCATGGCGGGTGAGTACGGCATGCCCTCCCCCGACCAGCCGTTCGGCGGCGACCCCGGCGGACGGGGTGGCGCCCCCGGGGGACAGCCGCCGGTCACCGGTCAGTTCGGCATGCCCTCTCCCGACCAGCCGTTCGGCGGCGACCCGGGCGGACGGGGTGGCGCCCCCGGGGGACAGCCGCCGGTCACCGGTCAGTTCGGCATGCCGTCCGGGGGGCCGGCGACCGGCGAGTACGACATCCCGGCCCACGAGTTCGGCAGGCACGGGGCCTCCGGCCCCGGCAGGCAGTCCGGTCCGGGCACCGGTGAGTTCGGCAGGCCCGCCGGGCCCGCCACCGGTGAGTTCGGCAGGTCGGGCAGTCTCCAGCCCATGCCCGCCGACCAGGCGTTCGGCAGCGCGCCCTCCCCGGGCATGGACCAGGGGCGAGGCGGTTTTCACAGCTATGACCAGGCGTTCGGCGCCGCCCCCCCGAGCGGTGCCAGGTACCCGGACAGCCCGGGTGGACCTGGCGGACCCGGCGGGCCGGGCGGACCGGGCGACCTGCCGGGCGGCTCAGGCCGTCCCTCACCGAACATCTTCGGCATGCTGACCGTCTTCACCCTCCTCGACGGCACCGGCGAGAGGTTCGACCGGCTCGCCGAGGAGACCGTCGAGGCGGTACGCCGATCCGAGCCGGACACGCTCATCTACGCCTGTCACTCGGTGAAGTCGGCGCCGCTCCAGCGCATCGTCTACGAGATCTACCGTGACGAGGTCGCCTACAGCGACCATCAACGCCAGCCGCACACGGAGCGCTTCGTCACCGAACGCCAGCCGATGGTGCTCGCCACCAACGTCATCGAGCTCACCATGAACGCCGCGAAGGTGATGCCGCTCCCGACGGCCTTCAGGCCGTGAACGCGGCGCGCGGACGGTGATCGTCCGCGCGCCGGGCCGGGTGGGACGTGTCAGGCGCCGAGGGCGGCGCGGAGGCGGTTCTCGTCGACGCGCCAGAAGTCGTGCTGCACGCCGTCGACGAGGGTGACCGGGATCATCTCCCAGTACCGTTCCTGATCCTCTGCTGAGGCCGTGATGTCGCGTTCCTCCCATGGGACGCCGAGTTCGGCGGCGACCCGTTCGATCACCGCCCGCGCGTCGTCGCACAGGTGGCAACCGGGTTTGCCGAGCAGGGTGATGCGATGGTCTCGGGGTGACATGACCGCCACGGTAGCCGAGTCAGGGCGCCCGACGGCCTGCCCGACGGCCTGCCCGACGGCCTGCGCGGCGGGCGGTGGGCAGGCCGGTGACGGCCGCCAGGGGAGCTGCCGGAGGCGCAGGTCAGGGCCCTGATGAGGGGGTCGGACCACGAACCGGCGGAGGGGGTGGCCAAGATTGTGAACACTCACTTTGTGCACCGGTTCACAAAAGGACTAACCTGAATGACAGTGGCCTCACCTCGTCATCCGTCGCGTCCGGGCCGCGCCGGTCGCCTGTCCCCCTGGAGCTCCGGCACGTGATCCGCCGTCTGTCCCAAGCCCGCGAACGCGGCATACCCGAGGCGACCGTCGCCCGGCTGCCGCTCTATCTGCGAGCGCTGAACGGCATGGCCGAGCGTGGCCTGGCGACCGTGAGCTCGGAGGACCTGGCCGTCGCGGCCGGTGTCAACTCCGCCAAGCTTCGCAAGGACCTCTCCCACCTCGGGTCGTACGGCACCCGAGGAGTCGGCTACGACGTCGAATATCTGATCTACCAGATCTCCCGTGAGCTGGGCCTCACCCAGGACTGGGCCGTTGCCATCGTCGGAGTGGGTAACCTCGGTCGTGCACTCGCCAACTACGGCGGGTTCGTCTCCCGAGGATTCAGGGTCGCGGCGCTGCTCGACGCGGACCCCGAAGTGGTGGGCGACCACATCGCGGGATTGAATGTGGAGCACATCGACGAGCTGGAAGCCGTGATACGACGGCGGGGAGTGTCGATCGTGGTGCTTGCGACACCGGCCCTGGCGGCCCAGCAGGTGGCCGACCGGGTCGTTGCCGCGGGGGTCACCAGCATCCTGAACTTTGCCCCCGTTGTACTTTCTGTTCCAGAAGGTGTTGACATCCGTAAGGTCGACCTATCGATTGAACTACAGATCCTTGCGTTCCACGAGCAACGTAAGACGGATCGGATGACTGGAGGGCCCGCGATGGCCGAGGAGTGGCCCGAGGCGGTGGACTTGTGAGGAAGCACCACGCACGAACTGACGGGCACCCACTCTTCAGGCCCTCCCGGGCGACCACGATGAGCACGATCACTACGACGTGTGCCGCGAACATGGGGACGACGGGGGCGGACCGCGCCCTCCCGGGGAAGGCGGTGGAGGGGCGATGAGTGTTCTCGTCGTCGGCCTGAGCCACCGTACGGCCCCGGTGGCCCTGCTGGAACGGGTCTCCGTCTCCGGCGACTCGCTGGTGAAGCTGCTCCAGGACGTCCACCGAGATGCCCACGTCGTCGAGGCCATGATCGTCTCGACCTGCAACCGGGTCGAGGTCTACGTCGAGGTCGACCGGTTCCACGCCGCGGTGACGTCGATCTCCTGGCTGCTCAGCACCCATTCCGGCGTCTCCATGGACGAGCTGGCCGCCCACCTCTACGTGCACTACGAGGATCGCGCGATCGAGCACCTGTTCTCGGTCGGCTCGGGACTTGACTCGATGGTCCTGGGCGAGGGGCAGATCCTCGGCCAGGTGCGTTCGGCGCTCAGGCTGGCCCAGCAGCAGGGCACGCTCGGCCCGACGCTCAACGAGCTCGTCCAGCAGGCACTCCGGGTGGGCAAGCGCTCGCACACCGAGACCGGCATCGACCGGGCCGGTGCCTCCCTCGTCGGGGTCGGGCTCACGCTCGCCGAGCGGGCCCTCGGCCCTCTCGAAGGGACGCGGGCCCTGGTGGTCGGCGCGGGATCGATGAGCGCCCTGTCGGCCGCGACCCTGCAGCGGGCGGGCCTCACCGACATCGTGGTGGTCAACCGGACCCACGAGCGCGCGGTACGGCTGGCGCAGACGGTCGGCGGCCGGGCCGCCGAGTTCGACGACCTGGAGAGGGAGCTGGCGAGGGCCGACCTGGTCATCTCCTGCACCGGCGCCACCGACGTGGTCATCACCGCCGACATGGTGACTCCCCACCGGATGTTCATACTGGACCTGGCCCTGCCGCACGACGTCGACCTCGCCATACGGCGGCTGCCCGGCGTGACGCTGGTCGACCTGGAGTCCATGCAGGAGAGCGGGGCCGACGCGAGCACCGACGACGGCGGCCGGGCCGAGGCCGTCACCTCCGTGCGCGGCATCGTCGCCGAGGAGGTCGCCGCCTACCTGTCGGCCGAGCGCGCCGCGCGCGTCACGCCGACCGTGGTGGCGCTGCGGAGCAAGGCGGCGCAGGTGGTCGAGACGGAGCTGGAGCGGTTCGCCGCGCGGCTTCCCGAACTCGACGGGCGAGTCAGGGCCGAGGTCACCCAGACCGTCAGGCGGGTGGTCGACAAGCTACTTCACGAGCCCACAGTGCGTGTCAAGCAGCTGGCGGAGTCTCCGGCGGGCGATCATTATGCGGAAGCACTCCGCGAGCTGTTCAATCTTGACCCGAAGGTGCCCGAAGCGGTGCGGCGTATCGAGACGATCGATGTCGAGCAGGGTAGGAACACCGAGCCGAGCAAGAAGGAGGCAGGCTTGTGAGCAGCATTTCTCCTCCGCTCCGGCTGGGAACGAGGCGGAGCGTCATGGCGACCACGCAGTCGGGCCTGGTCGCCGACCGCCTCACCGAGCTGACCGGAAGGGCCGTCGAGCTCGTCGGCGTCGTCACCTTCGGTGACGTGACCAAGGGCGACCTCACGCAGCTCGGCGGTACGGGCGTCTTCGTCAGCGCGCTCCGTGACGAGCTGATCGAGGGCTCGATCGACTTCGCGGTGCACTCGCTGAAGGACCTGCCCACCACGCCCGACCCGCGCGTGGTCATCGCGGCGATCCCGCCGCGCGACGACCCCAGGGACGCCCTGGTGGGCGTCGCCAAGCTGGCCGACCTGCCGTCCGGAGCGAAGATCGGCACGGGCTCCCCGCGCAGGATCGCCCAGCTCCGGATGATCCGTCCTGATCTCGACTACGTTCCCATCCGGGGCAACGCCGACACTCGGATCGGCAGGGTGACCTCGGGCGAGCTGCAGGGGGTCGTGCTCGCCGCCGCCGGGCTCGGCAGGCTGGGGCGCGAGGCCGAGATCTCCCAGATCTTCGAGGTCGAGGAGATACTCCCCGCCCCCGGTCAGGGAGCGCTGGCCGTGGAGTGCCGCTCCGACAGAGCCGACATGATCGAGCTGCTGAGCGTGCTCGACGACGCGCGCACCCGCGCCGAGGTCACCGCCGAGCGCGCGGTGCTCAACGCGCTGGAGGCGGGGTGTGCCGCCCCGCTGGGCACGTACGCGGCCGAGCACGGGCACGATCTGGTTTTGACCGCCGCTGCCGTCGCCGTCGACGGCAGGCGGGCGGTGCGCAAGTCCGCCGCCGGGAGCTCTTCTGCGCCCATGGATCTCGGTCGCGACCTCGCGGCCGAGATGATCGCCGAAGGGGCCGGCACGTTGATAGGGGAGCAAGCACATTGAGCTCCGGAAGTACCACCTTCGAGCATCCGTCCGGGTTCGTCGCCTTTGTCGGTGCAGGGCCCGGCGATGAGGGGTTGCTCACGCTACGCGGTGCCGATCTGCTCTCCAGAGCGGACATCGTCATCCTCGATCAGGAGGCGTACGGCTCGTTGCTACGTCACTGCCGCGAGGGCGTCGAGATCATCGGCGCGGCAGAGGAGGGCGCCGTCTCGCTGAAGGCCGTCAAGGCAGCCAAGGGCGGCAGCTGCGTCGTGCGGCTGTGCGCGGGCGACCCGATGTTCTTCTCCTCGATCACCGAGGAGGTCGCGGCCTGCGCCAAGGCGGAGGTGGACTTCGAGATCGTGCCCGGTGTGCCTCCGGCCACGGCGGTGCTCACCTACGCCGGGATCCCGGCCGCGGTGTCGGTGCCCGAGTTCCGGGTGGTGGACGCGACCCAGATCAAGGACTGGGCCGCCTACGCCGCGGGAGCGGGCACCCTGGTGATCTACAACGGCGTCGCCGAGGCCGTCCCGATCGGCAAGGCGCTGATCGCGGCGGGCCGTCCCGACTCGACGCCGGTGGCGATCAGCAGCGCGGGAACCACGACCGAGCAGCACACCGTGGTGACCACGCTGGGCCGGATCGGGCCCGATCTCAAGCATGCCGGGATGGTCGAGCCCGCGCTGATCGTGATCGGGGAGGCCGTCGGCATGCGCGACCGGCTGTCCTGGTTCGAGACCAAGCCGCTGTTCGGCTGGCGGGTGCTGGTGCCCAGGACCAAGGAGCAGTCGGCCGGCCTGGTCGACCAGCTGCGTTCGTACGGCGCGGTGCCCGAGGAGGTCCCCACGATCTCCGTCGAGCCGCCGCGCACCCCGCAGCAGATGGATCGGGCGATCAAGGGCCTGGTCACGGGACGCTACGAATGGGTGGCCTTCACCAGCGCGAACGCGGTCAAGGCGGTGCGCGAGAAGTTCGAGGAGTACGGCCTGGACGCCCGCGCGTTCGCCGGGCTCAAGGTCGCGGCCGTGGGTGAGAGCACCGCGCGGGCCCTGGTGGAGTTCGGCGTCAGGCCCGATCTGATGCCGTCCGGCGAGCAGTCTTCGGAGGGCCTGCTGGTCGAGTGGCCGCCGTACGACTCGATGCTCGACCCGATCAACCGGGTGCTGCTGCCGCGTGCCGACATCGCGACCGAGACGCTGGTGGCCGGGCTGATCGAGCTCGGCTGGGAGTGCGACGACGTGACGGCCTACCGTACCGTCCGCGCCGCGCCGCCGCCCGCGCCCACCCGCGAGGCGATCAAGGGCGGTGGGTTCGACGCGGTGCTGTTCACCTCGTCGAGCACCGTCCGCAACCTGGTCGGCATCGCGGGCAAGCCGCACAACGTCACGGTCATCGCCGTGATCGGTCCGCAGACCGCCAAGACCGCGGAGGAATTCGGGCTCAGGGTCGACGTCATGGCCGACAAACCTTCGACTTCCGCTCTCGCGGCGGCGCTGGCGGAGTACGGTGCCAAGCAGCGGCAGGCCGCGGTCATGGCGGGGGACGTCCCCCGCAGGCCCTCGCAGACCCGGAGAGGGGCCCGGCGCCGCGCCAAGTAACCTTGAACAAGGCGGCTGCGCACGCGAAAAGGGCGGGTAGGCCGTGCTCGACGGTCCCGCGCGAGCGCGCCGGGCCGTGATCGGCGGCGCCCCCGGCAGGCGGTGCGTCGCCACAGGTGGTGGGCGTGGCGACCGGAGTGCCGCGGCACGCGGTGCGTGATGTGCGGTGCCGGGCGGCGCGCCATGAGACAGCGGCGCGTCGCGGTGAGCGGTGAGCCGGCACACACATCGAGCTTCTCCGGCCCGCAGTCCCTCACCGGCCGGGAGGAGGGGGAGACACCATGACGGCCCAGTTCCCTGTCGCACGCCCGCGAAGGCTCCGCCGCACGGCACCGATGCGCCGGATGGTGTCCGGCACCCGGCTGCACCCGGCGGAACTGGTGCTGCCGATGTTCGTGAAGGAGGACATCGACCGTCCGAACCCGATCGGCTCGATGCCCGGGGTGTTCCAGCACACCCGCGACTCGCTGCGCAAGGCCGCCCACGAGGCGGCCGAGGCAGGGGTGGGCGGGCTGATCCTGTTCGGTATCCCCGCGGTGAAGGACGGCAGGGGGTCGGCGGCCGACGACCCGGAGGGGATCGTCCAGCGAGCCGTCGCCGATCTGGTCTCCGACGTGGGTGACACGATGGTCGTGATGACCGACACCTGCCTGGACGAGTTCACCGACCACGGCCACTGCGGCATCCTGACCGCTGAGGGGGAGGTCGACAACGACGCCACCCTGGAGCGCTACGCGGCCGCGGCGGTGGCCCAGGCGCGGGCCGGATCGCAGGTGATCGCACCGAGCGGCATGATGGACGGCCAGGTGGCGGCGATCAGGGCGGCCCTGGACGGCGACGGCTTCGAGCAGGTGCCGATCCTCGCGTACTCGGCCAAGTACGCCTCGGCGTTCTACGGCCCGTTCCGCGAGGCGGCCGAGTGCGCTCCGCAGTTCGGCGACCGCAACGCCTACCAGCAGGACGCGGCGGGACCGGTCGGGGAGGCGCTGCGCGAGGTGCGGCTGGACCTCGACGAGGGCGCCGACGCCGTCATGGTCAAGCCGGCCCTGGCCTACCTCGACATCCTGCGTCAGGTGCGCGACACCGTGGACGTGCCGGTGGCGGCGTACCAGGTCAGCGGCGAGTACGCCATGGTCGAGGCCGCCGCCGCGAACGGCTGGATCGACCGGGATCGAGTGATCATGGAGTCGCTGGTCGCGATCCGCAGGGCGGGGGCCGACATGGTCCTCACCTACTGGGCGACCGAGGTCGCCGCGAAGCTGAGATGAGATCGGCGGCACGTACCGAGAACTGGAGGTTCGTCGCTTGCTGGAGATACGTGTGCGTTAGAGTGCGATAACCGGTGCGGATGTGTCCCAGGTGGCGTAGACCCTGGGGGGTTTGACGTTCCCACTGACCAGAGTGTGGACAGGTCGTCGCATCCGGGTGGCACGCGGGATGCGCGGACGACGGAGGACACAATGGTCGGGGTACCGATGGTTCGTCGAAACAGACGACATGGCCATCCGAAGCAGATGATCAGTTCTGTGCTGGAGTACGCCGCGCTGGGCTGGGCGAGCTGTCTGGGCGCGCGGCCGCTGAGAGGCGGCTCGCGCTCCTGCTCCTGTGACCGCGTCGGCTGTCCCGACCCGGGAAGCCACCCTCTCTCGGTGGCCTGGCAGATGCAGGCCACCACCGACCCCACGCTGCTGACCAACTGGTGGCGGTACGAACCCGAGGCGAATGTGATCCTCCCCACGGGGCGGGTGTTCGACGTGTTCGACGTACCGCTCGCCGCGGGGCGCACCGCCCTCGCGAACATGGACTCCGCCGGAGCAGCCCAGGGCCCGGTCGCCGTCAACGGCGACCGGGCCCTGTTCTATGTGGCCACTCGTAACGTCTCCGACGACGAGGACGAGTGGTGGTCCTGCGCCCTCGACTTCGGCCCGTCCACCATCGACGAGATGCCCGGCCTGCGCTGGCACTGCCGCGACAGCTACGTCCTCGCCCCGCCCTCGCTCCTGCCCAGTGGCGGGCACTGCTCGTGGCTGCGCCCGCCGGACGGCCGCCCGCTGCCCGATCCGCTCCGTGTCCTGGAGTTCCTCGCCGACGTCTGCGAGTCAACGACCCCCTTCTGAAGGAGGGGGCTTGAGGCGCAGCGATGCGCCTGACAAGCCCCGCGTTGACCAGCCCTGGCCGTCAGCTCAAGGAGGTGCGTTTTGATGGCCACGTTGAACACGAGATCGCAGACCCACCGGCGGGTGCTTCCTCAGCCTGCCGCTCTGGAATCCGTGGGAGCAGACACGCCCGAGGGTGGGCACGAAACGGCTCACGGACACCGCCGCCCGGCGGTACCTGGTGTTCGACCTGGGCGAGGGGAGATCGAGCAGGACGGCACCCGATCTGCTCGGCGTCACCCCGAGGGCGCTTCGGTGTCCGAGGGAGCGAACCGTGAGGTTCACCCGGTCGTGTTCGTCCTCGACAAGCGCGGCCACCCGCTCGATCCCTGCCATCCTGCCCGTGCCCGTCGCCTGCTGGCGGCCGGGCGTGCGGTGGTGGTGCGTCATACCCCGTTCGTCATCCGTCTTAAGGACCGCGATGTGGCGACCTCGACCGTCGAAGGCGTGCAGGTCGGTATCGACCCCGGCTCCAGGCACACCGGCCTGGCCGTGTTCACCGAACATAACGAGGGCCGGGCCGGACGGTATGCGATCCAGCTCGACCACCGAGGCACGCTGATCCGCGACAGGCTCGCCTCGCGGGCCGCGTACCGGCGGGGTAGGCGGTCGCGGAACCTGCGTTACCGTTCTCGCCGGTTCTTCAACCGGACCAAGCCGAAAGGGTGGCTGGCGCCGTCGCTGCGCCACCGGGTGGACACCACCGTGTCGTGGGCGGCGCGGTTGACCCGGTGGGCGCCTGTGGCCGCCGTCCACGTGGAGAAGGTCTCCTTCGACACCCACGCCCTGTCGGCGGGCAAGCCGTTGGAAGGCATGGAATACCAGCAGGGCACCCTGGCCGGGTACGAGGTCCGCGAATACCTGCTCGCCAAATGGGGTCAAACGTGCGCGTACTGCGGCAAGCAGAATGTGCCGTTGAACATCGATCACATCCACCCTCGTTCCCGGGGCGGTTCGGACCGGATCAGCAACCTTGCCCTGGCGTGCATCGGCTGCAACCAGGCCAAGAACGCCACCCCGATCGAGGAATTTCTCAACGACAGGCCCACCCTGCTGGCGAGGATCCTCCAGCAGGCGAAGGCTCCGCTGCGCGATGCCGCCGCCGTGAACGCCACCCGGTGGGCGCTGTGGCGGGCCCTGGAAGCCACCGGCCTGCCCGTTCACACCGCCTCCGGCGGCCGTACGAAGTGGAACCGGTCGCGTACCGGCGCCGCCAAGTCCCACACGTTGGACGCGTTGCACGTCGGTGAACTGGAGAGCGTGACCGCCTGGCCGCCGATGCTCCTGGTGGTCGCGGCGACCGGGCGCGGCAGCTACGCCCGCACCGTCCCCGACCGATACGGGTTCCCCCGCCTTGTCCGGCCACGGACCAAACTGCACCACGGCTTCCAGACCGGCGACCTGGTCCGCGCGAACGTCCCGGCAGGCAAGAAGGCCGGGGTTCACCTCGGGCGAGTCCTGGTCCGCTCCTCCGGCTCGTTCGACATCACCACCCGGCACGGCCGCATCATCGGGATCAACCACCGCCATGTCCGTCACCTTCAACGCGCGGACGGCTACGGCTACACGACCCGGAAAGAAGCCGATCGACATGACTGACCGGTCAGGGCATGCTCGGGCCTTGGCGGCCCTCTCGCTCCCGATTCCTCCCCGGCCTGAAGACCGGGGCATCCTCGGGAGGTTCTGGTGACTCTGGTACGGAGAGGCCGACCGGTCAGGGAGAGCCCCCCAGGCCGGCCTCGCGGGCGCGGACGATCGCCTGGGCGCGGTCGGCCACCTGGAGCTTCATGAAGATGTTGGAGACGTGGTTGCGCACGGTCTTGCCGGACAGGGAGAGGATCCCGGCGATCTCGCCGTTGCCCTTGCCCTGGGCGACCAGCCCGAGCACCTCCCGTTCCCGCTCGGTGAGCTCGGGGAAGGCGGTGCGTGACGGATCGGGCATGCCGGTGAAGTAGGCCAGGACGCGGCGGGCGATCTCGGGCCCGTAGATGGCCTCGCCGGCGGCGACGGCGTGTACGGCGCGGGCGATCTCCTCGGCGCCGGCCTCCTTGAGCAGGTAGCCGCGTGCCCCGGCGCGCATCGCGGCGAACACCGAGTCGTCGTCGCGGAACATGGTCAGCACCAGCACCCCGATCCGCGGGCTGGTCCTGATGATCGTCCTGGTCGCCTCGATGCCGTTGCCGCCGGGCATCTGCAGGTCCATCACGACCACGTCGGGCTGGAGCTCGGCGGCCAGCGCCACGGCCTCCTGGCCGTCGGCGGCCTCCCCGACGACCTCGATGTCCATGACCCCCAGCAGGCCGCGAAGACCCTGCCGGAAGACCGGGTGGTCGTCCACGATCAGTACTGTGATCACTTGGCCTCCTCCACCGGCAATCTGGCGATCACCTCCGTGCCGCCGCCCGGCCTGCGACCGATCACACATGAGCCTCCCACCTCCGCCGCCCGCTCGCGCATCGAGGTCAACCCCACGCCCGCGACCGGGTTCTCGGGCAGGCCGATCCCGTCGTCGGCGATCTCCACGCGCAGCTCGCCCGGCAGGCGGCGCAGCCGGATGAGGACGGTGGTCGCGCCGGCGTGGCGGCGGGCGTTGGTGAGCGCCTCCTGGGCGATGCGGTAGGCGGCGACCTCGACGGCGGCGGGCAGGTCGTCCAGCGGGCCGTCCACGGTCACCGCGGTCTCTCCGGCCGCTGCCCGCAGCGCGCCCTCCAGACCCAGGTCGTCCAGCGCGGGCGGGCGCAGGCCGTACACCAGCTCGCGGACCGACGCGATCGTCGCGATCATCTCCTCGCGGACCCGGACCAGCAGCTTCTCGACGGCCCGGGGGTCGGTGTCGAGCCTTCTCCGTGCCTCGTCGAGGGCGAACGTGACGCTGGTCAGCGCCGGGCCGAGCCCGTCGTGCAGCTCCCTGCCCAGCCTGCGGCGCTCCTCGTCGCGGGTGGACCGGATGCGTTCCCGGGAGCGGTGCAGGTCGGCGGTGAGCCGTACGGCGTGCGCCAGCTCGGCGAGGTGCCTGGCGAGCACCTCCATCGGCTCACGGCCCGGCCGGGCCCCCGACACCATCAGGGTTCCGACCCAGTCCGCGTGCCAGAAAAGCGGCGTCTCCGTCGCTCCCGGCCGAAGCTCACCGTCGGTGAACACGCGCGTCGCACCCCGCCCCGTGCGGACCTCGACGCCGACCCCGCCGGCTCCCACCGCCCCGCGGATCAGGGCCACGGCCTCGCCGAGGGCCGCCGCCGGGTCCTGCGCTCCCTGCCCGGTACGGCCGAGCAGGCCGACGACCCGGTAGGGGTCGCGCTCGACGGCGAAGACCCGGTCCACCAACCGCTGCAGGTGTATCCGCGCAGGGTGGAAGAGAGCGCCCACGGCCAGCGCGGAGATCAGCCCGATGCCCTGGCCCAGGTCGCTGGCCAGGGCGCCGGCCAGCCAGATCAGCCCGAAGTAGACGCCTCCGGTGACCGCGACGAGGGAGCCGTAGACCAGCGCCCGGTTGAGCACGACGTCGATGCCGTAGAGGCGGTAGCGCAGCACCGACGCGATGATCGACAGGGGCACTCCGGCCATGAAGAGGGTCTCCATGGCCATCAGCAACCAGGAGCCGGTCGCCACCCGGAGGATCCAGAAGAGCAGGAGCACCGCCAGCGCGACGACGTACCAGGCGATCTGGCGCCGGAGCTCGGTGTCGCCCGCCCGGTAGCGGAAGATCAGCGAGAGCACGCCGAGCGCGGTGAGCGCCATCATCGGGGCGCCGATGTACGACTCCACGATCGGAGAGATCTCACGCAGCGCCTCGACGCCGAAGGGGTTCGCGATCGGGACCTGGAGCTCGAATTCCGGATCCGGGGCCAGTCCCAGGAACAGCGAGTGCCCGACCATGAGGACCAGGTTGGCGTACAGGACCGGCCGCCAGCGCCGGGAGGGCAGCCGGCCGTCGGGAAAGAGCAGCGGCAGCAGCGAGATGAACACCGGAACGTGCCACAGCCACAGCCACAGCGCCAGCCACCCGAGGTAGGGGGTGATCCCTCCGGGGTCGGTGAGGTAGAACCAGTGGGTGGCGCTGTAGACCAGGTAGTAGACGCCGCCGACCACCCCGCTGGTCCAGAGCAGCCAGGGGACGAGCAGCCGGGGCCGGCGCGTGATGAGGAACGCGCCGGCGGCCGGGAACAGGAAGACCGTCGGATCCAGGGTGATGAAGTCCTCGCGCCAGGTCGAGGCGCTCAGCTCGACCAGCCGGACCGCCAGGAGGTTGCAGACCGGTGCCAGCACCGCGCCGGTCCAGACGAGAACGGCCAACGCCGCCCGCCGCCGGTTCCCCGTGGCGTCTTCGTCCGCCTGTGAGGTCATGGAGTCCTCGTCCCTGGGGAAGACCGTTCTGGCTCCGTTCCCGGGGGCGGTCACGGGGGCTGCGGTTACGGGGTCTGCGGTCGCGGGGGAGGTCATGCCGACTCCGTTGTCCGTGAATGAGGTCGTGCGGTCTTCGCCGGTGAAGGAGATCACGGTGCTTCCGTTCCGAGGGGTAGCCGGGCGACGACCTCGGTGCCGCCGCCCGGACGCGGCCCGATCGTGCACGAGCCGCCCGTCTCCGCCGCCCGCTCGCGCATGGAGAGCAGGCCCACGCCACCGCGGACCTTTTCCGGCAGGCCGATCCCGTCGTCGGCGATCGAGAGCCGCAACTCGCCGCCCGCCGCCGCGGCGTCCGCCCGTACCACTTCGGCCCGTACCAGGGTGGTGGTGGCCTGGGCGTGTCGGCGGACGTTGGTGAGCGCCTCCTGGGCGATCCGGTAGGCCGCCACCTCCACCGCCGGGGGTACGTTGTTCAGCGGACCGGCCAGTGCGATGTCCACCCGCGGTCCCGGCGCGTCGGCCAGCGAGCGTAGCGAGCCGGCCAGGCCGAGGTCCTTCAGCGCGGGCGGGCGCAGACCGTACACCAGGTCCCTGACGTCGATGATCGCGGTGCCCATCTGGTCGCGCACGCGGATCAGCAGCCCCTCCACGGCCTCGGGGTCCCGTTCCAGCCGGATCCTGGCCTCGTCCACGGTCATCGCCAGGCTGGCCAGCGTCGGCCCCAGCCCGTCGTGCAGGTCGCGGCGGAGCCTGCGCCGTTCCTCCTCCCGGGTGGTGAGGATGTGCTCCCTGGACCGCCGGAGGTCCGCGGTGAGCCGTACCGCGTGTGCCAGCTCGGCCAGCTGCTGGGTCAGCGCGTTCAGCAGGTCCGGGGAGGGGGCGGGACCGCTGCTGAGCAGTCGTCCGACCGGTTCCCCGTGCCAGACCAGCGGGGTCTCGACCGGCCGTTCTCCCAGCTCGCCGTCGGTGACGGTGCTCCCGTGGACCTCGACGGCCACGCCGTCGGCGCGCAGCGCCTGGCGGACCAGCACCACGGCGGTGGCCAGCCCCTCGGCTGGGTCGACGGCCTCCTGCAGGGTGCGGCTCAGCCGGTCGGCCACCCGGTAGGGGTCGTGCTCGACGCGGAGCAGCCGGTCCACGGCACGCTGCAGGCGCAGCCGTACCGGGCGGAAGATCGCGCCCACGGCCAGCGCCGCGACGAGCCCGGCCACCGGGTCCTCGCCGCCGGACAGCGTGCCGGTCAGCCAGGTCAGGCCGGAGTAGATCCCGCCGGCGACCAGCGCCAGCGCGCCGTAGACCAGGACGCCGTTGAGCACGGCGTGGACGCCGGATGGCCGGGCAGCGGGAGGCTGTGCGGGGGGCGTCGTGACTGCCATGTGGGCAGGATCTCCCACATGATGTCCCGTTGTCCCGGGGCGGATGTCCCGTTCTGGAATGAATTTTCTGGGTCTCATGGGTCCTGTCTCCAGGGGAGAGGCGGACGTGCGGGCGGCCTTTCTGCGGGGAGCGCCGCGGGCGCTGACTACCCTGGTGGGCGTGAGCCGTACTGAGAACTCCGAGGACCTGTTCGCCCGCGCACGTGAGATCGTCCCGGGAGGTGTCAACTCCCCGGTCCGCGCCTTCGGAGCCGTCGGCGGCACGCCGCGCTTCATGGCTTCGGGACAGGGGCCCTACATCACCGACGTGGACGGCAACCGTTACGTCGACCTGGTCTGTTCGTGGGGGCCGATGATCCTCGGTCACCGGCATCCCGCCGTGATCGAGGCCCTCCAGGAGGCGCTGCACGACGGCACCTCGTTCGGTACGGCGACGGCCGGCGAGGTCGAGCTCGCCGAGGAGATCGTCGCCCGGGTCGACCCGGTGGAGAAGATCCGTCTGGTCAGCTCCGGCACCGAGGCCACCATGTCCGCGGTACGGCTGGCGCGCGGTTTCACCGGCCGATCCAAGATCATTAAGTTCGCCGGTTGCTACCACGGCCATGTCGACGCCCTGCTCGCCTCGGCCGGTTCCGGCCTGGTGACCTTCGGCCTGCCCGACACCCCCGGCGTGACCGGCGCCTCGGCCGCCGACACCGTGGTGCTGCCCTACAACTCGATCGAGGCGGTCACCGAGGCGTTCCAGGCGTTCGGCGCCGAGATCGCGTGTGTGATCACCGAGGCGTGCCCGGCCAACATGGGCGTCGTCCCGCCGCTGGACGGGTTCAACGCCAGGCTGCGGGAGCTGTGCACCGCGCACGGCGCCCTGCTGATCATCGACGAGGTGCTCACCGGCTTCCGGGTCTCGGAGGCGGGCTGGTACGGGCTCGACCCGGTCGACGCCGACCTGATGACCTTCGGCAAGGTCATGGGCGGTGGCCTGCCCGCCGCCGCGTTCGGCGGTCGCGCCGACGTGATGGCCCACCTCGCTCCCGAGGGGCCGGTCTACCAGGCGGGCACCCTGTCCGGAAACCCGCTGGCCTGCGCCGCCGGCCTGGCCACCCTGCGCGCCTGCGACGAGGGCGTCTACGACCG
Organism: Streptosporangium sp. NPDC049644; assembly: GCF_040675205.1. NCBI lineage: Bacteria > Bacillati > Actinomycetota > Actinomycetes > Streptosporangiales > Streptosporangiaceae > Streptosporangium > Streptosporangium sp. NPDC049644. The sequence goes on from NZ_JBFAOJ010000001.1 coordinate 61,134, forward strand.
GGTGGACGCCGCGGCCCTGGTCATCGGCCGTGCCGCCGCCGACGCGCTGGCCGCCGCCGGGGTGCCGCACCGCCTGCAGCGTGCCGGGAGCCTGTTCTCCGTCTTCTTCACCGACGAGCGGGTGGTCGACTTCGACACCGCCCAGAGGCAGAATACCGCCGCTTATCGGGCGTTCTTCCATTCGATGCTTGATCAGGGTGTCTACTTGCCGCCGTCGGCGTACGAGGCGTGGTTCCTGTCCGCGGCCCACGACGACGAGGCGCTCTCCCGGATCGCCGAGGCGCTTCCCGCCGCCGCCAAGGCCGCCGCTTCCGTTTCCGGTTAGCGAGGCAGCCTGTTCAGGTCGATATCGATGGAGAAGGGGACCGGGACCGTCAACCTGCCGTGGTGGATGCCGGTGAGGCTGTAGGCGCCGGTGGCGGGGTCGAGCTCGTAGACGTAGACGACGGGACTGCCGTTGTTGTTCTCGACCCGCCAGAAGTGTGCGATCCCGGCTTCGGCGTAGCGGAACGGCTTGGTCTTGCGGTCGCGGTCCTCGGATTCAGGCGAAACCACCTCGACGATGAGGTGGACCTCGGCGGGAGTGTAGAACGTACGTTCGTCGTCATCGGCGGCTGTCGTCTCGACGATCGAGATATCAGGACAGGGGCGCATCCGGTGTCCGAGCTTGACGTCCATCTGATCGACCGCTGACAGGTTTTCCGGGGCTTGGCTGTCGAGCGCTTCGCTGAGGCGGCGGATCATACGCTGGTGAAAGCGCTTCTGGGGGGACATGAAGACGAGAGCTCCATCGATCAGTTCGACGTGCTTGAAGAAGTCGGGTTCGCCGTTCGGCCCCTCTGCCGGGAGGTGATCGAGATCGTCGGCGGTCCATCCCCATGGGGGTGGAGACGGCCAGTAGTCAAGTGCGCTACTCACGTCGGTCACCGTAACATCGTCTCCATCACGTGGTGTGTTCATTCAGATCATCTCCGTTACCCTCAATTCATTCTCTCTCGCTTCTGTCGTCAAAGGCAGGGGGGTGTACCTCACCCCTGTCGAGGCGGGCGTGTTTTCTCGGCAAAGATGTTGTTCGGCGGGCCCCATGCTGCCCGACAGCGGTACGAACGGCTGGTTTAGTGCGTAGGCCGACGCGGGTTCGGACGTGTTCGCGCTCCGGTGGGTGGGTGCTCCGGGCGGCCGTCGTTGGTGGCGGGTCCGGGGATTCGGGCCTCCGGCCCGGCGGGCGCGCTGGTCGCGGATTCTTATAAGCCGCCCGGAGCACCCACCCACCTCCGCGCACTCCTTGTCCCGCCGTACGGTCTGCGGGCCGTAGTCGCTTCCTTGCGGGCCGCCCATTGGGCTCTTCGACGCTGAAGCGATCCGTACGGGGGTCGTTCTGGGTCCGTCGCCGTAGCTGAAGCAGCGGTGCGGGAAGGAGCGCAGGGGGCTCACCGTAGTTCATCGGGCCCATCGTGACCTGCCTGTCGTCATTGGTCGGCTTGCCGCAGCCTCTGCGGCTTGTCGTTGCCGGTGACGGTTTGGCTCAGGGGCGAGTGTGATCGTCTGTAGGGCCACACCGCTGATAGGGCACACCGTGGCTCGGGCCGCTACCGCGAGCGGAGGGGTCACCACTGTGACCGGAGGGAGGGGTACGCCTCAGGCGAGGGGCTTCGGTCAGGTGGGTCAGGTGGTCAGGTGGGTCAGTTGGAGAGGGGGCCGGGTTCGTCAGGTCTGTCGGTTCTGTTGGCTCCGTTGGCTCGGTCGGTTCTGGTGGTTTCGGTGGTTGGCAGGTGGAACCAGACGGCGGTGCCCGCTTCGGGGTCGTGGTGGGTGCCCCAGGCGGTGGCCATGGCCTCGACCAGGAGCAGGCCGCGTCCGCCGTCGCTGTCTGGGCCGGTCGCGCGTACGAAGGGCAGGGTGGTCGCCGAGCCGTCATCGATGACCTCGGCGTGCACCATGCCGCCTCCCAGGCCCAGGCAGACCGTGATCGACCCTCCGGCGGTGCGTCCGGAGTCGGAGTGCACGACAGAGTTTGTCACGACCTCGCTGAGCAGCAGCACCACGGCGTCGAGGGCGGAGTCGTCGACGCTGCCGGTGAGCAGGTCTCGTGCCCAGGCGCGGACCGTCGCGACCGAGCAGGCCAGGCCCGCGAACTCGGCGTGGCCCAGCGGGTGCAGTACGGCCCAGCGTCCCGTGCTCGCTCGCCGGCGTTCGTAGCGGCAGGCGGCCTGCCGGTACGTGTTCATGCGATCGCCGCCGAGACGATGACGTCGGCGGCGTTGTCGGCTCCGGTCCAGACCCCTTCGCCCGGCCGCCACAACCTGGCCCACCAGGGCCGCCAGACGAACGTCCAGCCGCAGGCGCGACGGATGACGGCGATCCGGACCCGGGTCTCGCCTCCGGACATGACCTCCAGCACCGGCTGCCCCGCCGGAGGCAGGACCAGCGAGGTACAGACACCCAGCCCTCGCAGGTCCCAGCTCAGTCGCACCAGATGAATGAACTGTTCTTGCGGATCACGTGCACTCATGGCACTGACCTCCTATCTACGGATTTGTTTCGCGTAATGATGGCTTTTGGTGGGAATGTTCATATTTGAGTGATGCGCAGAACACCCTGCCTTGCGACGCCCCGGAGCTCTCTCCTGGCAATCCAGGGCAACGGAAAGTGATTGCGCGGTCATGTTGCGTTAGCATGGTGCTGCCTGTCAATGCACAATGCAGATTGAAATTAATCTGAGTATCGAAGACGGCTGAGTAGTCGCTCCATCACACTGGGCGCATGTCGCCCACATGCAGCCCTACTGTTCGGCTCCGACGTCTGGCTCGTGAACTACGCAAGATGCGAGAAGAAAACGGACTAAGCCCTGAGAGTGCCGCAATCCGTCTCGGATGGAGCCGAAGCAAGGTGAGTCGGATTGAAACAGGGCGTACTCGCGCGAGTGTCTCCGACGTTGCCAGTGTCTGCGACCTTTACGGTGCGGGTTCGTCGGTTCGTGCTGGTTTGATTCAACTCGCCAAGGAGGTCCGTCAACGCGGCTGGTGGACCGCCTACGCTGATGTGTTCACCGGCTCCTATATCGGGTTGGAGGACGAAGCTGCCCTGATCCACCAATGGGAGGTGCAACTCGTCCCGGGCCTGTTGCAAACCGAGGACTACGCTCGCGCGGTGATCAGTGCGGGGAGACCTGAGCCGTACGACGCAGAGGACATCCATCGACGGGTCATGGCTCGCATGGCGCGGCGCACACTGCTCAGTAGGCCCGACGCGCCGGAACTCTACGCGGTAGTAGACGAAGGCGTTATCCGCCGTCCAATCGGTAGTCCTGAACTAATGCGTGATCAGTTGCAGGCACTGCTGATCGCGGCGCGCCGTCCCAATGTGACGATCCGCGTCCTTCCCTACCGTGCTGGAGCACACGCTGGGCTGGAGGGTGCGTTCACTGTCCTGTCTTTCGCAGAAGAGGTCGATCCCGACGTCGCCTATGTGGAGGGCACCGCCGGTGACGTATATATCGAGAGCTCAGATCAGATAGATCGCTATAAAATGGCATTTGAGCGCATCTGTGGTGCAGCTCTGCCCCCGGATGCATCCATGGGGCTGATCGCCGAGGCGAAGGAGCAGCTACCTCATGACTGATCCGACAAATACCGTGTGGCGCAAGAGCAGCCTGAGCGGCAGCGGCAACAACTGCGTCGAGGTGGCTCATGTAGCCAACCAGTATTTTGTCCGTGACTCCAAGGATCCCAACGGCGCCACACTCGTCTTCTCGCTAGGTGACTGGACCACCTTCCTGGGCTGCGTCAAGACTGGAGACTTCGACACGCGTCCCTGATCATGTGTGGGGTGGAGAGGGTTGCCTGGAGGGGGTTCCGGCAGCAATCGCGGAAAATCCCACGGATACAGGTCTGACCTGCATGGACAGAGCTTGGCCCGCCGTTTCGTGATCGTGTTTCCCAAGGAACCTTCGCAGGTCGGGGGCGACATCGTTGGATTCATGGCCATTACCCGGACGTCCCGCAACCGGGTTCCCAGTTGGTAACCCTTTCGCCACGATGGCGGTGAATCACATCTTTTGTGCGGTTTCGCAGGCACGCTAAGGTCAAGCAGGAACGGGAGCCGGAAAGCAGGGGCGGGATGGCGTGGGCAGCCCGGGCGGTCGCCGTCGTCCTGGCTGTGCTGTCTCCGGTGCTCGTGGTCGCGGCCATGCTGATCTTCGCGGGACTCCCGGAGGAGTGGCTGCCGCCGGTGACGGTCACGCCGCTGACCGCGGCGGGGGTGACCTTTCCCGTGGTCAGCGCGTTCCTCATCGCGCATCGGCCCCGGCTCAAGCTGGCGTGGCTGATGTGCGCGGGCGGGCTCGGCGGTGCCGTCTACGACTTCTGCCAGGCGATGATGCTGGCGTCCGCGGCACGCGGGGATCTCGCGCTGGCGGGGCTCCTGAGGTTCCCGGCGCAGGTGGGCTGGGCAGTGTGCGGGCTCGTGCTGGAGATGCTGCTGCCGCTGTACTCCCCGGACGGCAGGTTGCCCTCGCCGCGCTGGCGAGCGGTGGTGCTGCTGGGGGTGGCGTCCATCGGTGCCGAGACCGCGCGCCAGTTCGTGCGGCCGGATCCGCCGCTTGAGGGCTACCTGTTCCCCGTCGTCATCCACAACCCACTGCAGATCCCCGCTCTGGCGCCGTACCACTCGGCGATAGGGGTGCTGACCTGGACGGGGATCCTGGTGACGCTGCCGTTGGCGGCGCTGTCCCTGCTGCTGCGTCTTCGCCGGGCGGACCCGGTGGGCAGGCGGCAGATCGGCTGGCCGCTGTTGGCGTTCGCCGGGTACATCGTGTTCATGCTCGTGGGCATCGTCGTGCCGGAGCTGTACTGGCTGTCGACCCTGTGGGCGATGCTCGTCCCCGTCGCGATGGTGTTCTCGGTGATGCGCTACCGGCTGTACGGCATCGACACCGTCATCAGCCGGACCTTCGTCGCCGCGGGGCTACTGGCCGTGGTCGGCGGGGTCTACTTCGGTGTGGCCGCGCTGTCGAGTCTGATGGTGTCCGGGTACGACCAGATCGCCGGGCTCGCCGCCGCCCTGTTCACGGGCGCGTTCTTCCAGCCGTTGCGCCGGATGCTGCAACGTGCCGTCGACCGCCTGCTCTACGGTCCGGTCGGCGATCCACGCGTGCTCGCCGAGCGGCTGGTCCAGGAGATGCGCCGGGGAGATCCGGCGCAAGCGCTGGCGTCGGTGATCGGGGTGCTGCGCGAGGGCCTGGCGGTACAGGGGGTCGCGGTGGAGGTGACCGGCGGCGAGCCGGGGGACCAGGTCAGCGTGGCAAGCATGGTCAGCGGGCAGGTCGGCGACTCCCCGCGCGAGGTACCACTGGTCTGGCACGGCGAGCAGGTGGGGCGGCTGCTGGTCGGCCCGCCCACCCCGCGCCGCTTCCCCGCCGCACACGACGAGCGGGTGCTGGAAACGTTGGTCCCGTACGCGGCCGACGTGGCGCACGCGCTGCGGATGGCGGCCGACCTGCAGGGTTCCCGGGAGCGCATCCTGACCGCCCGGGAGGAGGAGCGTCGGCGGCTGCGCCGCGACCTGCACGACGGTCTGGGTCAGACGCTCAGCAGGATGGCCATGACCATCAACATGGCCCGCCTCAGCCTGAAGACCTCGCCGGAGGCGGCGGACGAGCTGCTGCGCGAGTTGCGCTCCGGCATGGACGCGGTCACGGGCGACATCCGGCAGATCGTCTACGGCCTGCGCCCGCCCGCCTTGGACGATCTGGGGCTGGCCGCCGCCGTACAGGCACTGGCCGGGCCGGCCGACCCCGAAGGCCCCGCCACGGAGGTGAGCGCCGAGGGTGACCTGGCCGGCCTGCCCGCCGCCGTCGAGGTGGCCGTCTACCGGATCGCGCAGGAGGCGCTGACCAACGTCCGGCGGCACGCGCGTGCCACTCGCGCCCGTGTCGAGCTGCGTCGCGAGCCCGAGGCGCTGCGCCTGCTGATCGCCGACGACGGCGTGGGCCTGTCGCCGGAGCGCCGCTCGGGCGTCGGCCTGGCCTCCATGCGCGAGCGCACCGCGGAGCTGGGCGGACTCTGCCTCATCAACGGCGAGCCTGGGGAGGGCACCACGGTGGAGGTGATGTTCCCCGTTCCCGCGACCGACGCGTCGCCGGTACGGCAACACCGGACGGCTTCCGTCGGCAGGCGGTCGGCCCCCTGAGTCTGGAGATCACGAAGATCGCGGGAGTTCCCCACGTGGCGAACCCGAGAACCGCCGTTCTCAAGGACCTGCCCATTCCCTCGTCCAGGCGCGGCGTCCCAATGATCTACAAGTCGTTCTCCACTGTCGGCCTCTAGCCTCATCCGCGGTCCTGCTGAGCCGGAGCGACTCGGCGCGGTGCAGGCCCTCGAACGGGACTGCGACAGCGGCCCTTGAACGAGGTGAGAAGGAGGCGGTGGACATGAGCATCGTGCCATTGTTTGGAATCGCGCCATTGTTCGGAATCGTGCTCGGAGCGGTGTCCGTCGGGGCCGGCATCCGGGTGATGATTGTCGATCACCGGCTGCGGCGGCACGGGGTGCGGGTGCCGGGCGTCGTCGTGGGACTGCGCAGGTCCAGAGGCGGCAACCGCCTGTACTATCCCACGCTGCGGTTCCAGACGGTGCAGGGCTACGTGGTGGAGGCCGCGTCGGATCTGGGCTCCAACCCGCCGCAGGTCCGTCCGGGCCAGCAGGTCATGGTGGTCTACGACCCCGAGCGCCCCCAGCGCGCCCGCCTGGACGGGGTGAGCGGCGGCGTGCTCCTCGGCGTGCTGTTCATGACCGTCGGGGCAGTCATCCTGGTGCTCTCCCTGGTCTTCGCGGTCGGCTTCGGGGTCATCTTCTGGTCGTGAGGGCGGGGGCGGACTCGCGCGGCGGTCATACGGGTTCGGGTGCTCGCGTAGAGGACGCCGGAGATGATCAGGGTGGCGGCGGCGAGTTTGACGGCGGAGATGGGCTCGCCGGTGAACAGGGCGGCCGAGGACATGCCGAAGACCGGGACGAGCAGGGCGGAGGGCGCGACCACCGAGGCGTCGTAGCGCTGGAGCAGGAAGCCCCAGATGCCGAAACCGCCGAGGGTGGAGATCAGCGCCACGTAGAGCACGGACAGGCTCCCCTCCACCGAGAACTCCAGCCGGGGAACCCCCTCCACCAGCAGGGACAGGGCCAGCATGGGCAGGGCCGCGACCGCGCTGATCCAGACCATGAAGCGGAACGAGTTGGGCGGGGCGGCGCTCCTGACCGCGATGTTGCCCACGCTCCAGAAGAACGCCGAGCCGACGACCAGCAGGAACGCGCCGACGGGACCGCCGGTGCCCAGGTCGGCGGCGATCAGTACCAGCCCGGCGAGCGCGACGGCCATGCCGGTGATCCGCCGCGCGGTGAGCCGCTCCCCCAGCAGGACGACGGCCAGGACGGCGGTGAAGACCGCCTGAACCTGGACGACGAGCGAGGTCAGCCCGGCGGGCATGCCCGCCCGCATGCCGATCAGCAGCAGGGTGTACTGGCCGATGCCGAGGGTGGCGCCGGCGAGGAGCACCTTCCGCCAGGGCACCCCGGGGCCGCCGACGAACAGCAGCGCGGGGAAGGCGGCCAGGATGAAGCGCAGCGCCACGTAGAACAGCGGTGGAAAGTGCCGGAGCCCGACCTCCATGACGACGAAGTTGAAGCCCCAGAGAGCGGTGAGGCCGATGGCGAGGAGGAGGTGCCGGGTACGCATCCATCCATCGTCGTTTTCAACGATATTTCAGCACAAGCGAGAATTTCTGGCTTATGTCATTTAGAGTTGCTTACATGTTGGATCTCAACCGGCTCAAGGCACTGCACGCGGTCTCCGTCTACGGATCGGTGGGCGCGGCGGCCGAGGCGCTCATGGTCACCCCCTCCGCGGTCTCCCAGCAGCTGGCCAAGCTGGAGCGGGAGACCGGCGCGACCCTGCTGGAGCGCAACGGGCGCGGGGTTCGGCTGACCGACGCGGCCGGGCTGCTCGCCGACCACGCCGGACGCATCCTCGCGCTGGTCGAGACGGCGGAGGCCGACTTCGAGGCACTGCGCGGGCAGGTCGTGGGGCGGCTGGGCATCGGCGCCTTCCCCACGGCGGCCAGGGGACTGATGCCGGCCGCGCTGGCCCTGCTGCGCACCCGCCACCCCGACCTGCGGCTCCAGCTCATGGAACGCGAGCCCTCGCGGCAGATCCGCGAGGTGGCCAGGGGCGAACTCGACCTCGCGGTGATCCAGGACTGGATGAACCGCCCACTGGCCATCTCCGAGGGGCTGTCCCGGGCGACGCTCTTCGACGACATCGCCGACGCGATCCTGCCCGCGGCCCACCCCCTGGCGGACCGTGCCGAGATCGAGCTGGCCGAGCTGTCCGGGGAGCAGTGGATCAGCTCCTCGCCGGGCACCGTCTGCCACGACTGGCTGGTCTACACGCTGCGCTCGGCCGAGCTGGAGCCGGACATCACCTGCATGGCGGATGAGTACCCCACCCAGATGGCCCTCGTCTCGGCCGGGCAGGGATGCGCGATCATTCCCCGGCTGGGCCGCGACTTCGTCCCCTCCGGGGTGCGGGTCGTCCCGATCAGGTCGCGGCCGACCCGCAGGCTCTACGCGCTCTGGCGCAGTGACGCCGCCCGCCGCCCGGCGATCCGCGCCGCGGTCGAGGCGCTGAAGGCCGTCTCCGCCGATTTCCACATCCCCATCTCCGAGTCCGCCGGATCGGCGCCGTCCACCGTCCTGGCCGGGAGCGTTCGCCCGGTCGAGTGAGGAGGCGCGGCCGACGGCCGCCGCCTCGTGAGGACGGCGACGTGCCGTCCGGGCGACCGCGGCGGGCAGCGGATCCGATGGACGTCCGGAGCGCGGGGCTCAGCTGAGAGCGATCGTCACCACACCGCCGACGATGACGCCTGCGGCCAGCAGCCGCCTGGTCAGGTCGCCCTCGGCCAGCAGCCTGCCGCCGAGCAGCACCGCGACGAGCACGCTGACCTCCCGTACCGGGGCCACCGCGCTGATCGGCGAGAAGGCGAACGCGGTCAGCGCCAGCAGGTAGGAGAGCGGCATCAGCACCGCCGCGCCCAGCACCCGTGCCCGGTGCTCGCGCCAGACGGGCAGGACCAGGCCTCGGCGGTGGCCGCCGAGCACCGGTGCGGTCAGTACGAGGGTGCGGCCGAGGTCGCCGAAGTAGTTGAGCAGGATCGGCGCGACCGCGAAGGCGCTCACCACCTGCTTGTCCCAGACGGTGTACGCCGCGATGAACACTCCGGTGACCAGCCCGAACCCGATGCCGCTCAGATCCTGGCGGCTGGGCCTGCGAGCCATGCTGAGCAGGAAGACGCCCACCCCGATCAGGCCGATCCCCGCGATGCCCGCCAGGCCGGGTCGCTCGCCCAGGAACAGGACGGCGACCAGGCTGGCCAGCAGCGGTCCGGTGCCTCGGGCGATCGGGTAGACCATCGACAGGTCGCCGTGCCGGTAGCCACGCTGGAGGAACATGAAATAGCCCAGGTGCAGCGTGGTGCTCGCGGTGATCACCCCGAGGTCGGCCCAGGAGAGGCCGGTGCCGCCGAGGAGGAGGTAGCCGAGCGCGCCCGGGGTCCAGACCGCCGCGGACGCGGCGGCCACCATCCAGACGAAGACGACGCCGTCGGTGTCGGCCGCCTGCTTGCTCAGCAGGTTCCAGCAGGCGTGGGCGACGGCCGAGGTGAGGATGAGGGCGAGGGCGAACAGGCTCACGGGGGACCTTTCCGGACCGCCGGACCGCGGAACCTTGGCCACAAACGCCCCAGACCCTACTCGCCTTCGCCACGCGCTCCCAGTGGTCCACCTGATCGGCTACGGGCCCGTAGCTGTGGGTAGGCTGGCGGAACCATGGCTGAGACCACCGTCGTTCACCTCCTGCGCCACGGTGAGGTGCACAATCCCGCTAACGTCCTGTACGGCAGACTTCCCGACTACCACCTCTCCGAGAACGGCGTCCAGATGGCCGAGACGGTGGCCAAGGCGGTCGCCGGCCGCGACGTCGTCGCGCTGTTCTCCTCCCCGCTGGAGCGCGCCCAGGAGACCGCCGCCCCGCTCGCCGCGACCTTCCACCTGGACGTCACGCTCGACGAGCGGCTGATCGAGGCCGAGAACATCTTCGAGGGCCTCTCCGTCGGCGGAGGCGACGGCGTCTTCCGCAACCCGCGTTTCTACCGCTACCTGTGGAACCCGCTCCGCCCCTCCTGGGGAGAGCGCTACAGCCACCTGGTCAACCGGATGAGCGGCGCGATCAACGCCGCTCGCAGGGCGGCGCGCGGCCATGAGGCGATCATGGTGAGCCACCAGCTCCCGATCTGGATCATCCGGCTCGCCGCCGAGGGCAGGCGCCTGCCGCACGACCCGCGCCGCAGGCAGTGCGCTCTGGCCAGCCTCACCAGCTTCGCCTTCGAGGGGGACCGGCTGATCAGCGTGGGGTACAGCGAGCCCGCGGCGGCGCTCGTCAAACGCCCCACTGTGCCGGGCGCCTGACACCGCCGGTACAGTGATTGCTCTACCGGTTGTAGTACAGGGAGCCTCCGTCACCCATGCGCGCACAATCCTTCGCCGCCGTCGCGCTGCTCGTCGCCGTGGCCGGATGCGCCGGAAACCAGGGGGCGCAGCCGCAGACCGGCGACACCCGCTTCATCGCGGGCGATGGCAAGATCACCCTGTTCCAGGCCGCCGACCGCAAGGTCGCGCCGCCGGTCGAGGGGGAGACCCTCGACGGGGGCACCGCGACGCTCGCCGCGCACAAGGGCAAGGTCGTGGTGCTCAACTTCTGGGCCTCCTGGTGCGCGCCCTGCCGGGCCGAGGCACCGGTGCTCAAGGACATCTCCGCCAAGACGAAGGCGGACGGCGTGGAGTTCCTCGGCATCGACTTCAAGGACCGTAAGGCCGACGCGCTCGCCTTCGAGCGGAGCCACAAGTCCGGCTACCCGAGCATCTTCGACCAGCCGGGCAAGGTCGCGCTCTCCTTCCAGGGCACGGTCCCGCCCGCGGCCATCCCCTCCACGCTGATCATCGACCGCCAGGGCAGGATCGCCGCCAGGGCACTCGGTGCGGTCAAGTACAACGACCTTCTCGACGCCGTGACCAAGATCGGTAATGAGAGATGACGGCCCCGGACGATGGCTGGGCCCGCGATGAGCGCTGACCTCGCGAGCACCGTCGCGAGCGGTTCGCTGGCGCTGGCGCTGCCGATAGCGGTCGCGGCCGGACTGGTGTCGTTCCTGTCGCCGTGCGTGCTGCCGCTCGTGCCCGGCTACCTGTCGTACGTGACCGGCATGAGCGCCGATCCCAGGCGGGGGCGCATGGTCGCGGGCATCGTGCTGTTCGTCCTCGGGTTCGCCGTCGTGTTCGTGGCCGGAGGGGCGCTCTTCGGCGGGCTCGGCGCGATGCTGTTCGGCAACGCGGGGATCATCACGCGGGTGCTGGGCGCCCTCACGATCGTGCTCGGCCTGGCCTTCATGGGAGTCATCCCCGGCCTGCAGCGTGACTTCCGCATCCACCGGCTCCCGGCCGCGGGCCTGGCGGGGGCGCCCCTGCTCGGCCTGGTGTTCGGCCTGGGCTGGACCCCCTGCATCGGCCCCACCCTCGGGGTCGTGCTCACCCTCGGCCTGAACGAGGGCAGCGCCGGTCGCGGTGCGATACTCGCCTTCGCGTACGCACTCGGCCTCGGCCTGCCGTTCGTGGTGGCCGGGCTGGCGTACAGCAGGGCACTGAAGACCTTCAAGGCGGTACGCCGCCACTCACAGCTGATCACGCGGGCGGGCGGCGTCATGCTGGTCGTCGTCGGCGTCCTGCTCGTCACCGGGCTCTGGGAGCAGCTCGTCGCGACGATCCAGGGCTGGGTCGGCGGATTCGAGCCGGTGATCTGATGGGGCACATCGACCCTGGGGCGGGAGAGCGAGCGGTGGCCGAGCCGCAGACGAGGACGCAGACGGAGACGCAGACGGAGACGCAGACGGAGGCGCAGACGGAGACGGTGGCCGCGAGCGGTCCCGAGGCAGGCGGGAAGAACAAGGAACGGCGGCCCCTGGGAATCGGGTTCGTGGGCTGGGCGCGCTGGTTCTGGCGGACGCTCACCTCGATGCGGACCGCGCTGATCCTGTTGTTCCTGTTCGCCCTGGCTTCCATTCCCGGCTCGATCTGGCCGCAGCGCGGCGTCTCGGACGCCAAGGTCTTCCAGTACTTCGAGGACAGCCCCCGGCTCGCCGAGTGGCTGGACAGGTTCTGGCTGTTCGACGTGTTCAGGGCGCCCTGGTTCGCCGCGATCTACCTTCTGCTCTTCCTGTCCCTGATCGGCTGCGTGCTTCCCCGTACCATGACCCACCTGCGCGAGGCGCGCAGGAAGCCGCCCGCGGCGCCGCGCAACCTGGGCAGGCTGCCGCAGCACGCCTCCTTCGAGGCTCCGCTGACCGTCGAGGAGGCCGCCGCCAGGCTGCGCGCCAAGCGGTTCCGGGTGACCACGGGACCCGGCTGGGTCGCCGCGGAGAAGGGCTACCTGCGTGAGACCGGCAACCTGCTGTTCCACGTGGCGCTGCTCGGCCTGCTGCTCGCGGTCGGGATCGGCACGCTCTACGGCTACCGGGGCAACGTGCTGGTCGTGGAGGGCGAGGGGTTCGCCAACACGGTCGCGGCCTACGACCGCTACATGCCGGGGCAGCAGGTGAACGCCGAGTCGCTGGAGCCGTTCTCCTTCACGGTCGAGGACTTCCAGGCGAGCTACATCGCGAAGGGCGAGAAGACCGGGCAGCCCCTCGACTTCGAGGCCAGGCTCAAGGTCGAGGACGCTCCCGGCGCCCCCGTGCGCGACTACGTCCTCAAGGTCAACGAGCCGCTGAACGTCAACGGCACGCAGAGCTACCTGATCGACCACGGGTACGCGCCGACCTTCAGGATCGTCGACGGCAAGGGCCAGGTCGCCTTCGACGGGCCGGTGCCCTGCCTGGTCGTCCAGCCCGCCAACTTCACCTCCGAGTGTGTGATCAAGGTCCCGGACGCGCAGCCGGAGCAGCTCGGCATCCTGATCGGTTTCCTGCCGACGACGGTCCCGGTGGGCTCGGAGTGGGTGTCGGTCTTCCCAGGCGCCGCCAACCCCACGGCCCAGGTCTACGGTGCCTTCGCCGGTGACCTGGGCCTGAAGGACGGCCGGCCGCAGTCGGTCTACGAGCTCGACCCCGACAGCCTGAAGAAGATGAAGCCGCTGGTCATGAAGGCGGACCCGCTGGCGGTCAACGAGAAGCTCGCGCTCCCGGACGGTATGGGCTCCATCGAGTTCACCGGAGTCAGGGAGTGGATCGCCCTGCAGATCACCCACGATCCCGGCCGGATGCCGGCGTTCGTCGCCTCGGTCCTCGCAGTGGCCGGCCTCGTGCTGACCCTGACCGTCCGCCGCCGCAGGGTGTGGGTACGGGTCCACGGCGAGGCCGGTCAGCCCGAGGGCGAGAGCCGGCGGGTCGAGGTGGGCGGCCTCACACGTACCGAGGGTGGAGATTTCGGCGAGGAGTTCACCGAGATCGTCTCCGCTTTGAACCCAGGAATCCCCAACCCAGGAGTTAAGGATGCCCGTTGAGGTCGATGCCGGCCTCGCCACCCTGAGCGATCAGCTCATCTTGGCGACGGTGCTGCTCTACGTCTTCGCAATGATCGCCTATGCCTGTGACCTGGCCTTCAGCCGGTCGGCGGAGGTGAAGGCGCGTACCGAGGCGCAGCCCGTCCTCGCCACCGTCGGGGCCGGCACCGGCGCGTCACAGGACACACCGGAATCCGCCCCCGCGAAGGATGAGGCTCCGGCCGAAGCGCTCCCGACCTGGGTGACGTGGGTGGGGCGGGTGGCCGTCGGACTGGGCTGGCTCGGCTGGCTCACCAACCTCGCCTCCCTGGTCACCCGCGGCCTGGCGGTGAACCGGTGGCCGTGGGGCAACATGTACGAGTTCGTGGTCGCGATGTGCCTGGCGGTGGTGGGCACGTTCCTGTTCATGCAGCTCCGCTACCGGGTCCGTTTCCTGGGCGCGTTCGTCACGCTGGCCGCCGCGCTGGGACTCGGTTTCGCCGTGCGGTACCTGCACGTCCAGGCCGGTCCCGTGGTGCCGGCGCTGAACTCGTACTGGCTCGTGATCCACGTGTCGGCGGCGATCGTCGCCAGCGGGCTGTTCTTCGTGGCCGCCGTCTCGGGCATCCTCTACCTGGTCAGGAAGGACACGGCGGTCCGCCTGCCGTCCCGGCAGGACCTGGAGCGGGTCGCGCACCGGGCCATCGTGATCGGCTTCCCGATCTGGACCTTCGCCGTCATCGCCGGGGCGCTCTGGGCGGACAAGGCCTGGGGCCGCTACTGGGGCTGGGACCCCAAGGAGGTCTGGGCGTTCATCACCTGGATCGTCTACGCCGCCTACCTGCACGCCAGGGCCACCGCGGGCTGGAAGGGCAAGGCCGCCATGATCGTGCAGCTCGTCGCCTGCGCCTGCCTGCTGTTCAACCTGGTCGGGGTGAACATCTTCCTCGGGGGCCTGCACTCCTACGCCGAGGTTCCCTGAGTCCGGCGCCGAGCCCACGCCGACCGGCCGCATCGGCCGGTCGGTCGTCGCCCGTCCGGTCAGTCCTCGTCGCGCAGGCGGCGGTCGAGGTCCTTGAGGAAGTCGGGGTCGTCGTCGGGACCCTTCGGGGCCTCGGGGCGCTGTGGCATGTCCTCCGCCAGGAGCGAGCGGGGCGCCCTGGGGCCGTACGGCCGGCCGAGCAGCAGCCAGAAGAGCCCTCCGACGGGCAGCAGCAGCACCACGATGAGCACCCAGAGGAGCTTGGGCAGATTTCTGGACTCCTCGTCCGGCGTGGTGATGACGTCGAACAGGCAGTAGAGCCAGAAGGCGGATATCGCCAGACCGACAAGCAGGGGCATGCCCGAACTGTAAGCCATTGTGAGACCCGTTGCTGTCAGCCCTCCGTTACGGATGACTGGCAAGGGCTCACCCGGTTAACGTGGAACCCGTTGACACTTCCCCAGGGGGTGCGATGGCACAGTCGGGCGACAAGGGCCGTCATCGACGGCGGTGGTGGCAGCGGGGTCCGGCCGCGCGTACGGAGAGTGCTGTCAGAGAAGCTCCACGTGATGTCTCCCGCGAGGTGCCCCGCGAAGCGGAGCGCCGGGTCGGGGCGGTCACGGCCCCGGTGGTCGACCGCCCGCAGTACACCTGGAAGGACTTCGAGCTCGACGACGAGCGTCCCAGGGCACAGCCCAACTCCCCGGACACCCCGGATCTGGGCGACGGCCTGCGCCACTGCGGGCGCCTGGAGCGCATTCTGCACCGTCAGTGGGATTCGCGGTGGGAGATCCCGCCCCCGGAGGTCGTGCGGGCGGTGGAGAGCCTGGCCAGGCTGCCCGACCTGCTGAAGGACAAGCTGGCCGACGGTCTCGACGGCATCTACGTCGGCGCGGGCGGGGTGCCCGACCTGGACGACATGGGGTACCTGCGCGGTGCGCCGCTGCCCTCGGGCCGGGCGACCTGGGACGTCTGCGCGGGAGCGTACGGCGACCGCAAGATCGTGGTGGGAGATCGCCCCTCGCCCACCCCCGACGTGATGATGCACGAGGTCGGGCACGCCCTGGACGATGTGGACGCCCCCAACGGCGACTGGGTCTCCGACTGCCCGGAGTTCGCCGCCCTCTACGCCCAGTGCGTTCCCATGCTGGCCTCGGGGTTCCATCTCCAGCCGGGCGACCTGGGCCGCAAGGAGTTCTTCGCCGACGCCTTCGCCGCGATCGTCTCCCGGCAGCGCCCCGCGCTGGTCGACATGCTGGGCGGCGACACGCGAATGGCGCTCAACGTCATGTTGTTCTTCAACCGGCGCTACGGAATCTAGGTGATCTGGGATGTACGTCGTCAGGCTCGCTGACGGTACTCTGCGCGTTCCGCAGACCCTGGCCGGCGATGACGGGCGTCTGATCGGCAACGCCTATGTCGAGGTGTCCCCCGGGGATCCCGACTACGACCGCTGGCTGGCCGAGTCGTTGACCGAGGAGGAGTGGGCCGAGCGGCGGCGGCGCTGGTTGGCGGAGAACGACGACCTGGAGCGGGAGTTCCTGGCTTTCAAAGCCGAGCAGGAGACCTAGGCCGATTCGGGTACGGGTGTGGTCACCGTCCGGGTCGTGTGACACTTCACACGACTCCACGGTGACCCTGCGGCTTCCGGGTAAGGCGCGCAGGATCACCGATGGTGTGACGTCCTAAGTCGTCAGACGCGCGGGGACTCGCCTGCAGGCCGTTCGGCCGTCAAGACGTCCTCTCCACGCAGAAGGGCGTGCACTTCCGACTCGCGGAAACGCCGGTGCCCTCCGGGGGTACGGATGCTGCTGATGCGGCCTGCCGCGGCCCAGCGTGTAACCGTCTTTGGGTCGACCCGGAAGAGGGCGGCAACCTCTCCAGGCGTCAGCAGACGCTCGCTGCTACTCTCCACAATCTCTCCCCCTCGCATCCCGCTTCCTGCCAGCGGGCGGACAGGTAACCAGTGTGCCGAGCGAAGCCTGATTTATCCGTGGTTTTCAACAAAGATCACGGGTTGTTATCTACTGCCTGCCCGATTGTTATATGATAGAGCCTCTTTGGGACTCTCGTGGGTGTTTCTTTACGAAACTGGTCTGTTGTGAACACTAGCAGCGCTCGCAGTCAATGCGAAGAGTGCTCCCGTGACCACCACGGTCATGCTTGGACGATGAGCGGAGTGACGTAGCCTCGACGTTGTGCATCCCGTCATCGTTTACACCGCGTCCCGGGTCGGTCTGCTCGCCGTGAGCCTGGGAGTGCTCTATATCCTCGGCCTGCGTCAGCCCCTGATCCTGCTCGTCACCGCGTTCCTGGTCAGTGGTGTGGCCAGTTACGTCCTGCTCTCAAAGCAGCGGGACGCGGTAAGCGAGCGAATCACTAAGAATCAGGAGTGATCGGCGAGGGGAACATACCGACTCGGGCATGGTACTCGTGACCAAGCCGGGTTGTGTCACTACCAACGAGTAATCCGCCGGGGTGTGCCAGGAATGCCTTGACTCCGATTCCGCGCTCGCGGGTGGGGTTCCATGTCAGGGCCTTGCCGGTGCGGGGATGGATCGCCCCGATTCCCGGACGCGCCACCGCTCCGGGTCCCGCCGAGTCGTGGCCGGACGGGTTGTCCAGCCAACGCTGGTGCCCGCCGACGTAGACCGCCGCCCCCGTCGCAGCCACCGCGTACAACGAGTCGCCCCCGGTGTGGTTCACCCAGGTCGGTCGCACCTCGCCGCGGGCGCGGGTCTCGAAGCGCGCGGCGGTGTCGCACATCCTGTCCGGCCCCCCGGGGCCGCCGGTCGTGACGACGGCGAGATGGCTCCCGTCGGGGGCGAAGTCCAGGCCCCGCACGTAGCTGGGAAAATCGGCCATGCACCTGCCCCGGTAGGCGCCGGTCCGCCAGGGCGCGACCTCGGCCGGTGACGTGGCGACGTCGATCAGGCCGAGTTGCGGGCGCGACAGGCCGTCGAGGGTGGCGAAGTCGCCGCCGACCGCCAGCCTGCCATGGCTCAGGGAGAGCGCGTGGACCCTGGTCCTGCCACCCCTGGGCTCGTCCGGCCTGATCGCGAAGGTCGGGTCGACCGAGCCGGTGACGGCGTCCAGCCTGGCCAGTGCGGTGCGGGCGACGGGTCCGAGACGGGTGAAGTCGCCGCCGACGTAGAGGTGGCGGCCCAGCCTGGCCAGGCTGGTGACCGTTCCGCCGCGGACCTGGGCGCCGAAGTGGGCGACCGGGGATCCGTCGGACAGCCGGAGCAGGGCCAGGCCCCGCGTCCGCGTCCCGCCGGTCGTGGTGAACCGGCCGCCCGCGTAGACGGTGCCGCGCACCCCCGCCGCCAGGGCCTGGACCGGGCGGTCGAGGCGTGGTGCGAAGCCGGGCAGCACCCGCCCGGTGGCCAGGTCGTAGGCGAAGAGGTTGTCGCGCGACAGCACCCTCGTGCTCCGGGCCTCGCGTACCTCGCTGAACGAGCCTCCGACCACCACCGTGCCGCCCACCAGCGCGATGGCGTTGACGATCCCGTCGAGCACATGGGGAGTGGTGTTCACCGGATCGGTCAGGACGACCCTGCTGTGCTCCGTGGTGCCGGCGGCGGCGGTCCCGGGGAGCGTCAGGATCAGGGCCGCGGCCGGCAGGTAAGCGGTTCTGGCAAACATTCGACAATTTTTAGCATGCTCTGGGTAATCGACTAACTACTTTCCGTGGATTGTCGGGCCGGGCCTAGGCTTGGTGGCATGACGCGCGCTTCTCTGGACAAGCAGCCGCATGAGGTCGCCGCGATGTTCGATCGCACGGCCCGGCGGTACGACCTTGTCAACGACGTTATCTCTCTGGGCCAGGTCCGGCTGTGGCGTAAGGCGGCCGCCGCGGCCGTCGACGCGGGCCCCGGCGAACTGGTCCTCGACCTCGGCGCGGGCACCGGCACGTCCACCGACACGTTCACCTCGCTGGGTGCCCGCGCGATCGCCTCCGACTTCTCGCTCGGGATGCTGAGCACCGGGGTCAGGCGCAGGGGCGGCTCGGGCGTCTCCGGAGGGGGAGTGCGGGGTGTCAGCTTCATCGCGGGCGACGCGCTGCGGCTGCCCTTCGCCGACGGCGTGTTCGACGCGGTGACGATCTCCACGGCGTTGCGCAACGTGCAGGACACCGGCCAGGCGCTGCGCGAGATGTACCGGGTGGCCAAGCCGGGCGGGCGCCTGGTGATCCTGGAGTTCTCGCACCCGACGCCGAGGTCCTTCGACCTCGTATACTCGCAGTACCTGATGAAGCTGATGCCGCAGGCAGCCAGGCTCTTCGGTTCCAACGACGACTCCTACGAGTACCTGGCGGAGTCGATCAGGGCCTGGCCGGACCAGGCGGGGCTGGCGAGGATCATTCAGGAAGCGGGCTGGGAACGGGTCGCCTGGCGCAATCTCACGCTGGGCATCGTGGCCCTCCACCGCGGATATAAGCCCGCATAGAAGATTGGCAGGCGATAGCAGTACCCACCTGACACTTTTCCCCGCAAAGGCGTTAGACTTCGGGCCGACAAGTTTGTGAAGACCTTCACAAAGGACGAAAGGCCCCTTACCCCGAGGCCCCCTAAGACCTTGTAGGACAGGACAGGTCCCGTGACCGTGCCAGCCGCCATACAGCGGAATGTCGCTGAGGCTGACGCCGACGTCATCGTCGTCGGCGCCGGGCCCGCCGGTTCGACAACCGCTTTTCATCTCGCGCAGGCCGGACTTGACGTCCTGCTGCTTGAGAAGACCACCTTCCCCCGCGAGAAAGTCTGCGGCGACGGGCTGACGCCCCGAGCGGTCAAGCAGCTCATCGCCATGGGGATCGACATCGACGCCCCAGGCTGGGTCCGCAACAAGGGTCTGCGCGTGGTCGGCGGCGGAATGCGCTTCGAGCTCGACTGGCCTGAGCTGGCGAGTTACCCCGACTTCGGGCTGGTCCGGACCCGCCAGGACTTCGACGAGATCCTGGCCGGCAACGCGGTCAGGGCGGGCGCCCGCCTGCTGCAGGGGGTCAACGTCACGGCCCCGATCCTGGACGAGCGCAGCGGGCACATCGTCGGCGTCCTCGCCAGGCAGAACGGCGAGGAGGTCACCTACCGTTCCCGGCTGGTGGTCGCCGCCGACGGGAACTCCACCCGGATCTCCCTGGCCATGGGGCTGCACAAGCGCGAGGACCGCCCGATGGGCGTCGCGGTGCGGACGTACTTCGAGAGCCCCCGCCACGACGACGACTATCTGGAGACCTGGCTGGAGCTGTGGGACGGCGACACCCTGCTGCCCGGTTACGGCTGGATCTTCGGCGTCGGCGACGGCACGTCCAACGTGGGCCTCGGGCTGCTGAACACCAGCGAGTCCTTCAAGGGCATGGACTACCGCGACCTGCTCAAGCGCTGGGTGAAGGGCATGCCCGCCGAGTGGGGCTACGTCGAGGAGAACATGACGGGCCCGATCAGGGGCGCCGCGCTGCCGATGGCCTTCAACCGCCAGCCGCACTACACCCGGGGTCTGGTGCTGGTGGGCGACGCCGGAGGGATGATCAACCCGTTCAACGGCGAGGGCATCGCGTACGCGATGGAGAGCGGCCACGTCGCGGCCGAGATGATCGTCCAGGCGCTGGGCAGGGTCACCCCCGCCCAGCGGGAACGTGTGCTGCGGGCCTACCCTCAGACGCTGAAGGACGCCTATGGTGGCTACTTCACCCTTGGCCGGGGCTTCGTCGAGCTCATCGGGCACCGCGGTGTGATGAACTTCGCCACGCGTCACGCGCTGCCGCACCCCCGCCTGATGAGGTTCGCGCTCAAGCTCCTTGCTAATCTCACCGACCGGCGGGGTGACGCGTCGGATCGCATCATCAACGCCCTGTCGAAGGTGGCGCCACCGGCATGAGCTCAACGAACGCCGAACAGCTGGAACCCGGGGCGATGATCGCCCTGCCTAGACTTTCGAAATACACCAACATGCAGAGCTACGCGCCGGCGCGCGTGGAGATGGGAGAGGAGGCGTAGCGATGGAGCTGTACGCACCCATCCTGGTGCTCGCCGTTCTCGCGGCGGGATTTGCGGTCTTCTCGGTGACGATCGCCCCCTTCACCGGTCCCAAGCGCTGGAACCGCGCGAAACTCGACGCCTACGAATGCGGTATCGAGCCGACGCCCCAGCCCGTGGGCGGGGGTCGCTTCCCGCTGAAGTACATGGTCACCGCGATGCTGTTCATCGTGTTCGACATCGAGATCATCTTCCTCTATCCGTGGGCTGTCGCGTTCGACCAGCTCGGGATGTTCGGACTGGTCGAGATGGTGCTGTTCATCGTCACCGTGCTCGTGGCCTACACGTACGTGTGGCGCCGCAAGGGTCTGGACTGGGACTAGATATGGGACTTGAAGAGAAACTTCCAAGCGGGTTCATGCTCAGCACGGTCGAGCAGGTCGCCGGCTGGGCGCGTAAGAACTCCGTCTGGCCGGCCACCTTCGGTCTTGCCTGTTGCGCCATCGAGCTGATGTCCACCGGTGGTCCCAAGCACGACCTGGCGCGCTTCGGCATGGAGCGCGCTTCGGCGTCTCCGCGCCAGGCCGACCTGATGATCGTGGCGGGCCGGCTGTCGCAGAAGATGGCCCCGGTGCTGCGCCAGATCTACGACCAGATGGCCGAGCCCAAGTGGGTCATCGCCATGGGGGTCTGCGCCTCCAGCGGCGGCATGTTCAACAACTACGCGATCGTGCAGGGCGTCGACCACGTCGTCCCCGTCGACATCTACCTGCCCGGTTGCCCGCCGAGGCCCGAGATGCTCATCGACGCGATCGTCAAGCTACACGACAAGATCCAGAACACGAAGTTCGGCGCGCACCGCGCCAAGCAGATCGACGAACTCGAACTGCAGGCACTGCGGACGTTGCCGCTGATCGACCAGGGAACCGCCAAATGAGCAGCGGTGAAAGCGGATTCACAGCGGCCCGCGCGGCGAACGAGGAGCGGTAGGCGACCGACATGAGCACTGAAAACCTCCCGGAGGTCCCGGAGGAGCCCATCGCCCACCTGGGCATGTTCGGCACCTCGGGTACCGGAGACACCTCGGGCTACGGCCGCCTCGTGGTGCGGCGCAAGCCCGAGCTCTCCACCCCCCGCCCGTACGGCGGTTACTTCGACACCGTCGCCGACGAGCTGGAGCGCGCCCTCGGCGGCGACTTCGCCGACGCCGTCGAGCGCGTGGTCGTCGACCGTGGCGAGCTGACCTTCCACGTCAGGCGCGAGCGGCTGCTCGACGTCGTCAGGGCCCTGCGCGACGACGCCGCGCTGCGCTTCGAGCTCTCGCTCGGCGTCTCCGGCGTGCACTACCCGCACCTGGCGGGCCAGGAACTGCACGCGGTGATCCACCTGTGCTCGATCACGCACAACCGCCGCCTGCGCGTCGAGGTCTCCTGCCCCGACGACGACCGCCACATTCCCTCCACGGTCTCTGTCTACCCGACGCACGACTGGCACGAGCGCGAGACCTGGGACTTCTTCGGCATCGTCTTCGACGGACACCCGGCGCTGACCCGCATCATGATGCCCGACGACTGGGACGGCCACCCCCAGCGCAAGGACTACCCGCTCGGCGGCATCCCGGTCGAGTACCGCGGCGCCGAGATTCCCGCGCCGGACCAGAGGAGGTCTTACACGTGAGCACCTTTGACGACGAGGCCACCGAGGGCACGGTCTACACCGTCTCCGGCAACGACTGGTCGGAACTGCTCGAGACCCTCACCGGCCAGCAGGACGAGCAGCTCGTCATCAACATGGGTCCCCAGCACCCGTCCACGCACGGCGTGCTCCGCCTGGTGCTGAACCTGGACGGCGAGACGGTCACCGAGGCCCGCACGGTCATCGGCTACCTGCACACCGGCATCGAGAAGAACCTCGAATTCCGGACCTGGACCCAGGGGACGACGTTCGTCACCCGGATGGACTACCTGGCGCCGATCTTCAACGAGACCGCCTACTGCATGGGCGTCGAGAAGCTGCTCGGCATCACCGACCAGGTCCCCGAGCGGGCCCAGGCCATCCGCGTGATGATGATGGAGCTCACCCGGATCTCCTCGCACATGGTGGCCATCGGCACCTTCGGCATGGAGCTGGGCGCGACCACGCCGTTCCTCTTCGGGTCCCGCGAGCGCGAGATGGTGCTCGACGTGATGGAGTACATCACCGGCCTGCGGATGAACATGGCCTACGTCCGGCCCGGCGGTGTCTCCGTCGACCTGCCGGCCGGCGCCGTCGACAAGGTCGGCGAGCTGCTCAAGGTCATGCCGGGGCGCATCAAGGACATGCGCAAGATGCTCGACGCGAACCCGGTCTACCTGGCCCGCACCAAGGACATCGCCTACCTCGACCTCACCGGCTGCATGGCGCTGGGCGTCACCGGCCCGATGCTGCGGGCCGCGGGCCTGCCGTGGGACCTGCGCAAGTCGCAGCCCTACTGCGGCTACGAGACCTACGAGTTCGACGTCCCGACCGAGAAGAGCGCCGACGTCTACGGCCGCTACCTGGTACGGGTGGCCGAGATGGAGGAGTCGCTCAAGATCATTGAGCAGGCTCTGGACCGCCTCTCCGGGCCGCTCAAGGGCGGCCGGGTGATGGTCGACGACAAGAAGATCGGCTGGCCCGCGCAGCTCGCGCTCGGCCCCGACGGCCTGGGCAACTCGCCCGACCACATCGCGCACATCATGAGCGGCTCCATGGAGGCGCTGATCCACCACTTCAAGCTGGTGACCGAGGGCTTCAGGGTCCCGGCGGGGCAGGCGTACGCCTCGGTCGAGTCGCCCCGCGGCGAGCTCGGCGCCCACGTGGTCAGCGACGGTGGCACCCGCCCGTACCGCGTACACTTCCGCGATCCGTCCTTCACGAACCTGCAGGCCATGCCCGCGACGTGCGAGGGCGGCATGGTCGCCGACGTCATCTCGGCGGTGGCCTCGATCGACCCGGTGATGGGGGGTGTCGACCGATGAGCGCGCCCGTGGAGAGAGCGGTTGCCGGCGGTGAGCCGGTGGCTGGGCAGAGCACCCCGTCGAGCAACGAGGAGGTGAGCGCGGCCATGACCAAGGGGTACGCGCCGGAAGTGCGCGAGCGCCTGGAGCGCGACGCCAAGGAGATCATCGGCCGCTACCCCAGGCCGCGGTCGGCGCTGCTTCCCCTGCTGCACCTGGTGCAGTCCGAGGACGGCTACGTCTCCGACGACGGCCACGAGTTCTGCGCCGAGATGCTCGGGCTGAGCAAGGCCGAGGTCGTGGGCGTCTCCACCTTCTACACGATGTACAAGCGCAGGCCGATGGGCCAGTACCACGTGGGCGTGTGCATCAACACGCTCTGCGCGGTCATGGGCGGCGACCAGATCTGGGACGAGCTCTCCGAGCACGTCGGCGTCGGTCACGACGAGGCGACCCCGGACGGGAAGATCTCGCTGGAGCGGCTGGAGTGCAACGCCGCCTGCGACTTCGCCCCGGTGATGATGGTCAACTGGGAGTTCTTCGACAACCAGACCCCGGACTCGGCCAAGCAGCTCGTCGACGACCTCAGGGACGGCAAGGAGCCCTCGCCGACCCGCGGCCCGAAGAAGCTCTGCACGTTCAAGGAGGCCTCGCGGGTGCTCTCGGGCCTGCCCGACGGCCTGGCCGGTGACGGCCCCTCGGCGGCGGGTCCCTCCCTGGAGGGCCTGAAGATCGCTAAGGCCAACGGATGGAAGGCTCCCGAGGCGTGAACGGGCAAGCAGGCAGGTACGACGCGGCCTCGTCACGGAGCGACGGGCTGCCAGGCGAGGAGACGAAGTGACCACTCTCACCCCGGTTCTCACCGCGAACTGGGACCAGCCGAACTCCTTCACGCTGGAGGGCTACGGCGACTACTCGGCGGCCAAGAAGGCGCTGGGCATGGACCCCGACGCGGTCATCCAGGTCGTCAAGGACTCCGGGCTGCGCGGCCGAGGCGGCGCGGGCTTCCCCACCGGCATGAAGTGGGGCTTCATCCCCCAGGGGGACGGCAAGCCGCACTACCTGGTGGTCAACGCCGACGAGTCCGAGCCCGGCACGTGCAAGGACATCCCGACGATGATGGCCAACCCGCACGCGCTGGTCGAGGGCGTCATCATCACCGCGTACGCGATCCGGGCCAACCACGCCTTCATCTACGTGCGCGGCGAGGTGCTGCACGTCATCCGCCGCCTGCAGGCGGCGGTGGCCGAGGCGTACGCCAAGGGCTACCTCGGCACCGACCTGTTCGGCACCGGCTTCGACCTGGAGCTCGTCGTGCACAGCGGGGCGGGCGCCTACATCTGTGGCGAGGAGACGGCGCTGCTCGACTCGCTGGAGGGTCATCGCGGCCAACCTCGGCTCAAGCCCCCCTTCCCCGCCGTGGCGGGTCTCTACGCCTCGCCCACCGTGGTCAACAACGTCGAGTCGGTCGCGAGTGTTCCCTCGATCATCGCCAACGGCGCCGAGTGGTTCGCCGGGATGGGCACCGAGAAGTCCAAGGGCTTCGGCATCTTCTCGCTGAGCGGCCACGTGACCCGGCCCGGCCAGTACGAGGCCCCGCTCGGCATCACGCTGCGCGAGCTGCTGGAGATGTCCGGCGGCATCAGGGAGGGCCACCGGCTCAAGTTCTGGACCCCGGGCGGGTCGAGCACCCCGATCTTCACGGACGAGCACCTGGACGTCCCGCTGGACTTCGAGTCCGTGGGCGCCAAGGGCTCGATGCTCGGCACCCGGGCCCTGCAGATCTTCGACGAGACCACCTGCGTGGTGCGCGCCGTGCTCCGCTGGACCGAGTTCTACGCGCACGAGTCCTGCGGCAAGTGCACTCCCTGCCGGGAGGGCACCTACTGGCTCAAGCAGGTGCTCAAGCGGCTGGAGAAGGGCCAGGGCACCGAAGAGGACCTGACCACGATCACCGACATCGCCGACAACATCCTGGGCCGCTCCTTCTGCGCCCTGGGTGACGGTGCCACCAGCCCCATCCACTCGTCGGTGAAGCACTTCCGCGACGAATACCTCAAGCACTTCGAGATCGGCGGCTGCCCGTTCGATCACGCCCCGTCCACGGTGTGGGGGGCGAAGTGAGCGCGCGCGGGCAGGCCACCGGCAAGCACAGCACCGTCTCGGCCGCCAGGCCGACGGAGGAGACGCCATGACCGTCGAAGCCACCACCCCGGCGCAGGCGCCGGTGAACCTGGTCACCGTCACCATCGACGGCTTCCAGGTGAGTGTCCCGAAGGGCACGCTGATCATCCGGGCGGCCGAGCTGCTCGGCATCCAGATCCCCCGGTTCTGCGACCACCCGCTGCTGGACCCGGCCGCCAACTGCCGCCAGTGCCTGGTGGACATTCCCGACGCGGGCAACGGCCGGGGGTTCCCCAAGCCGCAGCCCTCCTGCGCGATCGAGGTCGCCGAGGGCATGGTCGTCCAGACCCAGCTCACCTCGCCGGTCGCGGAGAAGGCGCAGCGCGGCGTCATGGAGCTGCTGCTCCTGAACCACCCGCTGGACTGCCCGGTCTGCGACAAGGGCGGCGAGTGCCCGCTGCAGAACCAGGCCATGTCCAACGGCCAGGGCGAGAGCCGCTTCGTGGAGAAGAAGCGGACCTTCGAGAAGCCGGTCGCGCTCTCCTCGGAGGTGCTGCTCGACCGCGAGCGCTGCGTCCAGTGCGCGCGCTGCATCCGCTTCTCCGACGAGATCGCCGGCGACCCGCTCATCGACTTCTTCGAGCGCGGGGCCAAGGAGCAGGTCGGAGCCGCGGACGGCCGCCCGTTCGAGTCCTACTTCTCCGGCAACACGGTGCAGATCTGCCCGGTGGGCGCGCTGACCGGTGCCGCCTACCGCTTCCAGGCCCGCCCGTTCGACCTGGTCTCCACGCCCAGCGCCTGTGAGCACTGCGCCAGCGGCTGCTCGCTGCGCGCCGACCACCGGCGCGGCAGGATCACCCGCCGCCTGGCCGGGGACGACCCCGAGGTCAACGAGGAGTGGAACTGCGACAAGGGTCGCTGGGCCTTCACCTACGCGACCCAGCCCGACCGGCTGAAGACCCCCCTGGTCCGTGACGAGGAGGGTCGCCTGGTGCCGGCCTCCTGGCCGGAGGCGCTCGCCGCCGCCGCCAAGGGCCTGTCCGCGGCGCGCGGGCGCGCGGGTGTGCTCGTCGGCGGTCGCGTCACCGTCGAGGAGGCGTACGCCTACTCGAAGTTCGCCCGGATCGCGCTCGGCACGAACGACATCGACTTCCGCGCCAGGCCGCACTCCGAGGAGGAGGCGCGCTTCCTGGCGCACGCCGTCGCCGGCAAGGGCATCGAGGTCCGCTACGCCGACCTGGAGAAGGCTCCGGCGGTGCTGCTGGCGGGCTTCGAGCCCGACGAGGAGTCGCCGATCGTCTTCCTGCGCCTGCGCAAGGCATGGCGCAAGAAGGGGCTGAAGGTCTTCTCCGTCGCGCCGTTCGCCGGTCCCGGGCTGGCCAAGATGGGCGGCACCCTGATCCCGGCGGTGCCGGGCACCGAGACCGACGTCCTGGACGACCTGGCCGCCGTCGACGTGACGGCCGCCGAGGCGATCAGGCAGCCGGGAGCGATCATCCTGGCCGGTGAGCGCCTCGCCACCGTGCCCGGTGCGCTGTCGGCGCTGCTGCGGCTCGCCGACGCGAGCGGCGCCCGCCTGGCCTGGATCCCGCGCCGCGCCGGTGAGCGCGGGGCCGTCGAGGCCGGGGCGCTGCCGAACCTGCTGCCCGTCGGCCGCCCGGTCACCGACGAGACCGCCCGCGCCGAGGTGGCCAGGGCCTGGGACGTCACCTCGCTGCCCGAGGGCGAGGGCCGCGACACCACCGCCATGCTGGCGGCGGCGCTCGACGGACAACTCGACGCCCTCGTCGTCGCGGGTGTCGACCCCTACGACCTGGCCGCGCCGCAGGCGGCCCTGGTGGCCCTGGAGAACACCCCGTTCATCGTGAGCCTGGAGCAGCGTGCCAGCGCGGTCACCGACCGCGCCGACGTGGTGCTCCCCGTCGCCGCGGTGGCCGAGAAGTCGGGCACCTTCGTCGACTGGGAGGGGCGCGGACGCTCCTTCGAGGAGGCGCTCGGGGTTCCGGGGGTCATGAGTGACCTGCGGGTCGTCTCCGCGATCGCCGACGCCATGGACGTGCACCTCGGCCTGCCCGACCCCGCCGCCGCCCGCCGCGAGATCGGCTCGATCGGCGCGTGGCGCGGCCCCAGGGCCGCGGCCCCCCGGGTGAGCGGCTCGCTCGCCGCCAGGCCGCGGGCCGGGGAGGCGGTCCTGGCCAGCTGGCACCTGCTGCTCGACGACGGTCGCCTGCAGGCGGGTGAGCCGTACCTGGCGGGTACCGCCCGCCCCGGGGTGGCACTGGTGTCCGAGGCCACCGCCGCCGAATGCGGCCTGGTCGACGGCGGCGAGGTGGTCGTCGGCACCGGCCACGGTTCGTTGAGCCTGCCGGTGCGGATCGCCGACCTGCCCGACCGGGTGGTGTGGCTGCCGGCCAACTCCGAAGGTCGCTCGGTCACCCGTGACCTGCACGCCGTCGCCGGTGATGTGGTCAGGGTCGGCGCGGTGGACGGCGCCGAGAGCACCACGGCCGGCGAGGTAAGCACCGCCGGCGAAGCCAACGAGGAGCGGTAATGAATGCCCGGACTCTTCTAGCGGTCGATCCGACCCTTGCCGACTTCGGCAAGGACCCGCTCTGGATCAGCATCATCAAGGCCGTCGTCATCTTCATCGTCCTGATGCTGGGCGTGCTGTTCGGTGTGTGGTTCGAGCGCAAGCTCATCTCCCGCATGCAGAACCGGTACGGCCCCAACCGGGCGGGCAAGTTCGGGCTGCTCCAGTCGGTGGCCGACGGGCTGAAGATGGGGCTCAAGGAAGACCTGATGCCCCGGACCGTCGACAAGGTGATCTACTTCATCGCCCCCGTCGTCCTGGCGGTACCGGCCTTCCTGGCCTTCTCCGTCATCCCGATGGGCCCGATGGTCTCGATGTTCGGCGTCCAGACGCCGCTGCAGCTCACCGACCTCCCGGTCGCGGTGCTGCTGGTGCTGGCGATGGCCTCGATCGGCGTGTACGGCATCGTGCTGGCGGGCTGGGGCTCGCGCTCCCCGTACTCGATCCTCGGCGGCCTGCGGGCCAGCGCCCAGGTGGTCTCGTACGAGATCGCGATGGGCCTGTCGTTCGTGGGTGTGTTCCTGTTCGCGGGGACGCTCTCCACCTCGGAGATCGTCGCGGCGCAGGCCGGCGGCGGGGTGTTCACGCTGGGCGGCCTGGAGATCCCGATGCCGTCCTGGTACATGATCCTGCTGATCCCGTCCTTCCTGATCTACATCGTCACGATGCTGGGCGAGACCAACCGGGTCCCCTTCGACCTGCCCGAGGGCGAGGGCGAGCTGGTCGGCGGCTTCCAGACCGAGTACTCCAACTCGCTGAAGTTCGCGGTCATCATGCTCGCCGAGTACGTCAACGTCTTCGTGGTCTCCGCGGTGTCCATCACCCTGTTCATGGGCGGCTGGCGTGCCCCGTGGCCGATCTCCATGTGGGACGGCGCGAACACCGGCTGGTGGCCGCTGCTCTGGTTCTTCGCCAAGATGGTGCTGGTCTTCGCCTTCTTCGTCTGGTGCCGCGCCTCGCTGCCGCGCGTCAGGTACGACCAGCTCATGGCCCTCGGCTGGAAGATCCTCATCCCGATCAACCTGGCCTGGATCCTGCTCGTGGCCACCGTCAGGGCCCTGCAGATCGACAACGTCAACCGGTCGCTCGTGCTCATCCTGGCCGCGGTCGTGATGATCGGCTGCCTCGGGATCTGGTGGCGCTTCGACAGCGTGCTGCAGAAGCGCAAGGAGGCCAAGGCCGCACTGGTCGAGGCCGAGTTCGAGCAACTCCAAGCCGAGCCGACCGCGGGTGGCTTCCCTGTGCCGCCGCTCGACCTGCCGCACTACCACGGGGTAGAGCGCAAGGAGGTTCCCAGTGGGAGCAACTGATTGGCTGAATCCCATCAAGGGATTCGGCGTGACCTTCCACACGATGTTCAAGAAGGTCGAGACGGTCAACTACCCCGAGGAGAAGCGGCCCACGGCGCCGCGCTTCCACGGCCGGCACCAGCTCAACCGCTGGCCCGACGGCCTGGAGAAGTGCGTCGGCTGTGAGCTGTGCGCCTGGGCCTGCCCGGCCGACGCGATCTTCGTCGAGGGGGCCGACAACACCGACGAGGCGCGGTTCTCACCCGGTGAGCGCTACGGGCGCACCTACCAGATCAACTATCTGCGGTGCATCCTGTGCGGCCTGTGCATCGAAGCCTGCCCGACACGGGCGCTGACGATGACCAACGAGTACGAGCTCGCCGACAGCAGCCGTGAGAGCCTGATCTACACCAAGGAAATGCTGCTCGCGCCGCTCGGCCCCGGCATGGAGGTCCCGCCGCACCCCATGCGTCTCGGCGAGACCGAAGAGGACTACTACCGGCTGGGACGCAACAATGGGTGAGACCATCACGTTCTGGATCCTGGCGGTCGTCTCGGTGTCGGCCGCCCTCGGGCTCGTCTTCAGCCGCAAGGCCGTCTACTCGGCTCTGATGCTGGGCGTCGTCATGCTCTCCCTGGCCGTGCTCTACGCGGTACAGGACGCCCCCTTCCTCGCCGCGGTGCAGATCATCGTCTACACCGGCGCGGTCATGATGCTCTTCCTGTTCGTCCTGATGCTGGTCGGCGTCGACTCCGCCGACTCGCTGGTCGAGACGATCAAGGGGCAGCGCGTCTGGGCGGCGATCGCGGGCCTGGGCTTCGCCTTCCTGCTCGCCCTGGGGGTCGGCAACGCCACCTTCGCCGCGCCCACCGGCCTCACCGAAGCCACCAAGGCCGCGGGCGGCAACGTGCCCTCCCTGGCACAGCTGATCTTCACGCGGTACGTCTTCGCCTTCGAGGTCACCTCGGCGCTGCTGATCACCGCCGCGCTCGGCGCGATGGTGCTGGCGCACCGCGAGCGCATCCGGCCCAAGGCCACCCAGCGGGACCTGGCCCGCGCCCGGTTCGGCGGCCCGCAGCCCTCGCCGCTGCCGGGACCCGGCACCTACGCGCTGCACAACGCGATCGACATGCCGGCCCTGCTGCCCGACGGCACGGTCGCCGACAAGTCCATCAACCGGGTGCTCGCCAGGCACGAGATGGAGGGCGGTTTCGCGCCGACCGACCCGGTGAAGGCGGCGCTCATCAAGCAGGTCCTGGAGAGGGACGCGGCACAGGACCGCGATTCCGACTCAGGCGACGAGCCCGTCCAGGCGGAGGACGCGGCGCCCCGGCAGGAGGACGGCAAGTGACCACTCACTACCTGGTGCTCTCCGCGCTGCTGTTCGCGATCGGCGCCATCGGCGTGCTGGTACGGCGCAACGCGATCGTGGTGTTCATGTGCGTGGAGCTCATGCTCAACGCCTGCAACCTCGCGTTCGTCACCTTCGCCAGGCAGCAGGGCAACCTGGACGGCCAGATCATCGCGTTCTTCGTGATGGTGGTGGCCGCGGCCGAGGTCGTCATCGGCCTCGCCATCATCGTGATGATCTTCCGAACCCGCAGGTCCGCGTCGGTGGACGACGCGAACCTGCTGAAGTACTAAGAGGTGGCCGTGGAACCCGCTGAGATCATCCAGCATTCCGGGGGTGTGATCGGAGTCTCCTGGCTCATGGTCGCGCTCCCGCTGCTCGGTGCCGCGATCCTGCTGCTGTTCGGGCGCCGCGCCGACCGCTGGGGTCACCTCCTCGGTGTCGTGATGTCCCTGGGCGCGTTCGCGGTGGCGGTCGCCGCCTTCGTCCAGCTGCTCGGTCTGCCCGAGGCCCAGCGCCGCCAGGGGGTCAGGCTCTACGAGTTCATCCCCGGCCTCGCCGACATGGGGCTGCTGATCGACCCGCTGTCGATCAGCTTCGCCCTGCTGATCACCGGTGTGGGATCGCTGATCCACATCTACTCGATCGGCTACATGTCGCACGACCCGGGCCGGCGCAGGTTCTTCGCGTACCTGAACCTGTTCGTCGCCGCGATGCTGCTGCTGGTGCTGGCCGACAACTACGTCGTGCTGTTCGTCGGCTGGGAGGGTGTGGGCCTCGCCTCGTACCTGCTGATCGGCTTCTGGCAGTTCAAGCCCACGGCGGCGGCCGCGGCCAAGAAGGCGTTCATCGTCAACCGGGTCGGCGACTTCGGCCTGCTGATCGCGATCTTCACGATCTGGACGACGTTCGGCTCGGTCGCCTTCAACGAGCTCACCGGGGGCGCCGTCAGTGGGGCGATCTCCTCCGGCGCCGCCTCCCAGGGCACGATCACCGCGGTCGGCCTGCTGCTGCTCCTCGGCGCCTGTGGCAAGTCGGCCCAGCTGCCGCTGCAGTCGTGGCTGCTGGACGCGATGGAGGGCCCGACCCCGGTCTCGGCACTCATCCACGCCGCGACCATGGTCACCGCGGGCGTCTACCTGGTCGTCCGCTCCGGCGCGTTCTTCGAGGCCGCCCCGACCGCGCAGCTCGTCGTGACGATCGTCGGTGTGGCCACCCTGCTCGCCGGTGCGATCATCGGTTGCGCCAAGGACGACATCAAGAAGGGCCTGGCCGGCTCGACCATGTCGCAGATCGGCTACATGATGCTCGGTGCGGGCCTCGGCCCGGTGGGTTACGCCTTCGCCATCGCGCACCTGATCGCGCACGGCTTCTTCAAGGCCAACATGTTCCTCGGCGCGGGCTCGGTCATGCACGCCATGAACGACGAGGTCGACATGCGCAAGTACGGCGGCCTGTTCTCGGTGATGAAGGTCACCGCGGCCACCTTCATGATCGGCTACCTCGCGATCATCGGGTTCCCGCTGCTGTCCGGTTACTTCACCAAGGACGGCATCATCGAGACGGCCATGGAGCACAACCAGATCCTCGGCTGGCTCGCGGTCGTCGGCGCCGGCATCACCGGTTTCTACATGTCGCGGATGGTCTTCATGACCTTCTTCGGCAAGCGGCGCTGGGCCGACGACGCGCACCCGCACGAGTCGCCCTCCGTGATGACCGTGCCGCTGATCCTGCTGTCGATCGGTTCGGTCTTCCTGGGCGCCTTCCTGATCCTGGACAACCGGCTCATGAGGTTCCTCGCCCCGGCTGTCGGCCTGCCCGAGCACCTGCCCGGATTCCACCCCTTCAGCGTCCCCGGCCTGACCACGCTCGCGCTGGTCGCCGTCGGCGTCGTCTACGCCTGGTTCCGCTACGGTGCCGCCGAGGTGCCCCGGGTCGCCCCGCGCGGCTCGTTCCTCACCACCTTCGCCCGCCGTGACCTGTACGGCGACGCGCTGAACGAGGCGCTGTTCATGCGCCCCGGCCAGTGGCTGGCCCGGTTCGCGGTGTTCTTCGACAACCGCGGCATCGACGGCCTGGTCAACGGCCTGGCGGCGGGGATCGGCGGAACCTCCGGGCGGCTGCGCCGCGTCCAGACCGGCTACGTGCGGTCCTACGCGTTGTCCATCCTCTTCGGTGCCGCCGTGGTCGTTGGCGCGCTGCTCTACGTAGGGAACATGTGATGCCCTGGCTCTCGACCCTGATTGCCGTGCCCGTCCTGGGCGCGGTGGGTGTCTCCCTTGTCAAGAGTGACAAGCTCGCGAAGCAGCTGGCGCTGGCGGTCTCACTGGTCGTGCTGGCGCTCACCGGTGCCCTCGCGTACCTGTTCGAACCGGCCTCCGAGGCGCGCTTCCAGTTCGCCGAGAAATATGAGTGGATCCCGAGTTTCGGCGTCCACTACGGCGTCGGCGTGGACGGCATCGCCCTGGTGCTGATCGCGCTGTCGGCGGTGCTCGTGCCGATCGTGATCCTCGCCTCCTGGCACGACGCCGACGGGACCGGGGCCGCGGCCCCGCCCAAGCGCTCGGTGAAGACCTACTTCGCGCTGCTGCTGGTGCTGGAAGCGATGATGATCGGCGTCTTCGCGGCGACCGACGTCTTCCTCTTCTACGTCTTCTTCGAAGCCATGCTCATCCCGATGTACTTCATGATCGGGTCGTACGGCGGGGCCCAGCGGTCCTACGCGGCCGTGAAGTTCCTGCTCTACTCGCTCTTCGGCGGCCTGCTCATGCTGGTCGCGGTGATCGCGCTCTACGTGATCGCCGACAAGGGCACCTTCATGTTCCCCGAGCTGATCGGCGTCATCCAGGACCCGACCACGCAGAAGTGGCTCTTCGCGGGCTTCTTCATCGCGTTCGCGGTCAAGGCGCCGCTCTGGCCGTTCCACACCTGGCTGCCCGACGCCGCCGCGCAGGCCCCGGCCGGCGCCGCGGTGCTGCTGGTGGGCGTGCTGGACAAGGTCGGCACGTACGGCATGCTCCGCTTCTGCCTGGAGCTCTTCCCGGACGCGTCGAAGTTCTTCACCCCGCTGGTGATCGTGCTGGCGGTGGTGGGCATCGTCTACGGCGCGATCGTGGCCATCGGCCAGACCGACATGAAGCGCCTGATCGCCTACACCTCGATCTCGCACTTCGGCTTCATCGCGCTGGGCGTCTTCGCGATGACCAGGGACGCGGGCGCGGGCGCCACCCTCTACATGGTCAACCACGGCTTCTCGACCGGCGCGCTCTTCCTGGTCGCCGGCTTCCTGATCTACCGCCGGGGTTCCAGCCAGATCGCCGACTACGGAGGCGTGCAGAAGGTCGCCCCGCTGCTGGCCGGCACCTTCCTGATCGCCGGCCTGTCCGGGCTCTCCCTGCCGGGACTGTCCACCTTCGTCAGCGAGTTCATGGTCCTGATCGGCACCTTCGAGCGCTACCCGGTCGCGGCGATCATCGCGACGAGCGGCGTCGTCCTGGCGGCCGTCTACATCCTGTGGATGTACCAGCGCACGATGACCGGCCCCTCGAAGGAGTCGGCCCACGTCATGCCCGACCTCAACTGGCGTGAGATCTGGGTGATGGGCCCGCTGATCGCGGTGATCATCGCCATGGGCTTCTTCCCCAAGCCGGTGCTTGACGTGATCAATCCCGCGGTCGACAAGACGATCTCCAGCGTCCACATCGAACCGTTCACGCCCGCCGTGGCAGAGAAGAAGGGGGCCGGCCAGTGAACGGCACCATCCAAGCCCCGACAATCGAGTACGCGCTACTCTCGCCGATGCTGCTGGTGTTCGGCGCGGCGGTCATCGGGGTGCTGGTCGAGGCGTTCGCGCCCCGCTACCTGCGCAAGTCGATCCAGATGCCGCTCACGCTGCTCGCCCTGCTCGGCGGGTTCGTCATGACCGTCCTGTCCGGCATCAACGGCCTGCCGGACGCCCCGGCGGCCATGGGCGCGGTCGCGGTGGACGGGCCCGCCCTGTTCATCTGGGGCATCATCCTCGTCCTGGCGCTGGTCAGCACGCTTCTGATCAACGACGAGGACCAGTTCGTCGCGCAGGCGGCGGCGGTACCGGGCAGCCCGGACGAGGAGGAGGCGATCCTCAGCGGATACGCCCAGACCGAGGTCTACCCGCTGCTGCTGTTCTCGGTCGGCGGCATGCTGCTCTTCGCCTCCGCCAACGACCTGCTGGCCATGTTCGTCGGCCTTGAAGTCATGTCCCTGCCGCTGTACCTGCTCTGTGGCCTGGCCCGCCACCGCCGCCTGCTCTCGCAGGAGGCCTCGGTCAAGTACTTCCTGCTCGGCGCGTTCTCCTCGGCCTTCTTCCTGTACGGCACGGCCCTGGTCTACGGCTACGCCGGATCGGTGGACCTGAAGGCCATCAGTGCCGCGCTCACCGAGGCGGGCGGCCAGGAGACGCTGCTGCTGCTCGGCTTCGCGCTGCTCGGCGTCGGTCTGCTCTTCAAGGTCGGAGCCGCGCCGTTCCAGGCGTGGAAGCCCGACGTCTACCAGGGCGCGCCCACCGCGGTCACCGCGCTGATGGCCTCCACGGTGCTCGTGGCGGCCTTCGGCGCGGTGCTGAGGGTCTTCTGGGTCGCCCTGGGCGGCCTGGAGTGGGACTGGAAGCCGGTCATGTGGGGCATCGCGATCCTGACGATGATCGTCGGTGCGATCCTGGCCATCACCCAGACCGAGATCAAGCGGATGCTCGCCTACTCCTCGATCGCGCACGCGGGCTTCCTGCTCACCGGCGTCGTCGCGATCGGCGCCGCCGAGCAGAACAAGCAGGCCCTGTCGGCCATCCTGTTCTACCTGGCCGCGTACGGCTTCACCACGGTCGGCGCCTTCGCGGTCGTCACCATGGTCCGCGACGCGGGAGGCGAGGCCGGGCATCTGTCCCGCTGGGCAGGTCTGGGCAAGCGTTCCCCCGCTCTCGCGGGTATTTTCGCTTTCTTCCTGCTGGCCTTCGCCGGCATCCCGCTCACGAGCGGCTTCTTCGGCAAGTACGCCGTTTTCTCGGCCGCGGTCGCCGGCGACGCTCTGCCGCTGGTCATCGTGGGTGTGGTCAGCTCGGCGATCGCCGCGTTCTTCTACGTCCGGGTGATCGTGCTGATGTTCTTCAACGAGCCCGCCGTCGACGGGCCGTCCATCGCGACGCCCACGGTGGGCACCTCGGCTGTGGTCGCCCTCGCGGCAGCGGCTACGGTAGTGCTGGGGGTTTTCCCGCAGCCGGTGCTCGATCTCGCGGATCAGGCTGCGTCCGCGCTGTTCATTCGCTAGAGGAGTAACGGTTCATGGCTGCGCCACCGGTTGTTGATCTTCCGTTCGTCGACGAACGGTTGGCGCAGGACCTCGCTACCGGCCTGGCCGAGGTCGAGAAACTGCTCCGTTCCTCGGTGGAGAGTGAGGACGCCTTCGTCACGGAGGCGTCCAAGCACCTCATCGAGGCGGGCGGCAAGAGGTTCCGGGCCATGCTGGTCCTGCTCGCCGCCCAGTTCGGCTCACCCGCGGCGGCGGGAGTGGTGCCCGGGGCCGTGGTGATCGAGCTGACCCACCTGGCGACGCTCTACCACGACGACGTGATGGACGAGGCCCCGGTCCGCCGGGGCTCTCCGTCGGCCAACGCCCGCTGGGACAACACCGTGGCCATCCTGACCGGCGACTACCTGTTCGCCCAGGCCTCGGAGATCCTCGCCGACCTCGGCTCCGACGTCATCAGGATCCAGGCGCAGACGTTCTCCCGGCTGGTCCGCGGCCAGATCCGCGAGACCATCGGCCCCCGCTCCGGCGAGGACCCGGTGGCCCACTACATCGGGGTGCTGGCCGACAAGACCGGTTCGCTGATCGCCACCTCCGGCCGGTTCGGCGCCATGCTCAGCGGCGCCACACCCGAGGTGGTCGAGCGGCTGACCCGGGCCTGCGAGGCGATCGGGGTCGCCTGGCAGCTCGGCGACGACCTGCTGGACGTCGCCTCGGAGACGGCCGAGTCGGGCAAGACGCCGGGCACCGACCTGCGCGAGGGCATCCGGACCTTGCCCGTGCTCTACGTCCTGGCGTCGGACAACCCCGAGAGCGCCCGGCTGCGCGAGTTGCTGGCCGGTCCGGTGGCCGAGGAGGACATCGAGGAGGCCCTGCGTCTGCTCCGCGCCGACCCCGCCATGGGACATGCCCGCGCCGAGCTGCTCGACTGGGCCGACCGTGCCCGCGAGGACCTCGCGGGCCTTCCCGACATCCCGGCCCGCGCCGCCTACCTGGCCCTCTGCGACTACGTCGTCGAGCGCTCCGGCTGACCGCCGGTCCAGGATCGGACCCAGCCCGGCTCGGCGACAGCGCCGAGCCGGGTTTTTCGTGTTTCTTCCACGATGTTATTTGCAGGGCAAAGCAAATAATGTATGTGCATGTAGACTCCTGCCGGACAGCACACTCCAGGAGGAATCACCATGTCGTGGGACCATTTCGCCCTCTTGCACGCACGCGTGGAGGCGGAGTTGACCAAGGCACTCCAGCGCGGTCACGGCCTTGGGCTGTCGGAGTACCGCGCACTGATCCAGCTCGCCGCCGTCTCCGGCGGCTGCATGCGTATGCAGGAGCTGGCCGAGGCGGTGGGGCTCAACCAGAGCTCGGTGACCCGCCTCGTCGCCCGCCTCGAAGAGGCCGGGATGACCCGGCGCGACCTCTGCTCGGACGACCGTCGCGGCGTCTACTCGGTGATCACCGAAGAGGGGCGCGTCCGCCTGGCCGATGCCACGCCCACCTACGAGCGCTCCCTGGCCTCCGCGCTGGAGCAGGCGGGCGTCGACCCGCTCTTCACCCCTCTGGTCCTCGCCGTACGCGGCTCCTGAGGCTTTATGAGGCGTTCTGTACGGCTACCCGCTCGGACACCGCACGACGGGCCTGGGTGGCCGTCCTGAGGCTGTCCCAGGTGAAGACCGACAGCGCCAGCCAGATGATGACGAACCCCACCCAGCGGCTGGGCGGCATGACCTCGTGCACGATGAACACCCCGCACAGGAACTGCAGGATCGGGGCGATGTACTGCAGCAGGCCGATCGTGGTGAGCGGCACCCTGATCGCGGCGGCGGTGAAGCAGAGCATCGGGACGGCGGTGACCACACCCGCTCCGGCCAGCAGGAGCGTGTGGCCCGTGCCCCAGTTGCCGAACGTGCTCGTCCCCTGCTGCCCCAGGTAGGTCAGGTAGCCCAGCGCGGGCAGCAGCAGCACCAGTGTCTCGACCGTCATGCTCTCCGCCGCGCCCACCCCGGCGGTCTTCTTGACCAGCCCGTAGGTGCCGAAACTGGCGGCCAGCGCCAGCGCGATCCATGGCGGCCGCCCGTAGTCGATGGCCAGGATGACCACGGCCACCGCCCCCAGCCCCACCGCGGCCCACTGCCACGGCCGCAGCCGCTCCTTCAGCAGCAGGACGCCGAAGAGCACGCTGATCAGGGGGGTGATGAAGTAGCCGAACGAGCTCTCGACCACGTGCCCGGTGTTGACGGCGTAGATGTAGACGCCCCAGTTGAGCGTGACGAGCACCGCGGCCAGGACGAGAAGGCCGATCTTTCTCGGGGTGCGCAGGAGCTCGCGGAACCAGGACCAGTGGCGCCGTACCGCCAGGATGGCGACGACGGCGACCAGGGACCAGGCGATGCGGTGGGCGAGGATCTCCAGGGCGCCGGAGGGCTTCAGGAGCGGCCAGTAGAGCGGGAACAGGCCCCACATGGCGTAGGCGGCGATGCCGTAGAGAACTCCGCGGCGCGTTTCAGGCATGACCCCTATCTTTGCTCCTTACTGGATTTAACACAATTTAGCTGTACTTTTCGATCAGTTAAGAAACTCTTTCGGGAACACGGGGGAGTCGCCCTCGGTTGCTTCCTGGTGAGAACGTGTCAGGAGGAGGTTCGCAATGGGCTGGCTGTTCGGCAAGGACAAGACTTCCATGGTGTCCCCGGAGAACGCGCTCCCGGGCCGCGCCACCGGGATGGCGGTGCCAGGGCGTCATGAGGTTCTCGACGCCCCGCTGGCCCCGCCGTACCCCGAGGGGAGTGAGATCGCGGACTTCGGCCTCGGTTGCTTCTGGGGGGCCGAGCGCATTTTCTGGCAGACCCCGGGTGTGGTCTCCACCTCGGTCGGCTACGGGGGCGGCTACACCCCGAACCCGACCTACGAGGAGGTCTGCACCGGCCAGACCGGTCACACCGAGCTCGTCCGCGTCGTCTTCGACCCGGCCCGGGTGTCCTACGAGGAACTGCTGCGCGTCTTCTGGGAGTCGCACAACCCCACCCAGGGCATGCGGCAGGGCAACGATGTCGGCACGCAGTACCGCTCGGCGATCCACTTCCACTCGCCCGAGCAGGAGAAGGCCGCCCTGGCCTCGCGTGACGCCTACCAGAAGGTCCTCACCGACTCCGGCTACGGTGCCATCACCACCGAGATCGCCACCGCCGGCGACTACTTCTACGCCGAGCCGTACCACCAGCAGTACCTTTGGCGCAACAAAAACGGCTACTGCGGGATTGGGGGGACGGGCGTCTCCTGCCCCGTGGGCATCGCGCCCGCTGGCGAGTGAACAAGGCGGTCTTCGACGAGGTTTCGGTCCTGTGGGCCGAGCACACAGGACAGTTCTGTCCGGACGATCTCCGTGATTTCGAGATCAATGGACAGCCTGTCATGCTGCTCGATCTCTACATGGCAGGATGCTTGACCAGCTACGTCGGGAGTCGGCGCGGCGTGTTACCGGTTGACCAAGTCCGAATCGTAGGGAAGTGCGCTCGTGATCTGCGGGCGCTCCTTCCGCGTCTACGCCGACGCGAGGACCGGACCTACGTGGCGCGCCTGCTCCGGATCGCCGACCTGATCATAAGCGATGCGGCCCAGGACGCCCGTCACGAAGAGTGACAGCGGCGACAACTTTCATTACAGGGTCAAGGCGGCAGCGCTTCGCGCCGCCGCACGGCGGGGCGTGCCCGCTCCCGCCGCGCGGACATCGGGACCGGGCATGCGGCCTTGGGGGCCGGTCCCGGCCCGCGCCCGCCCGGCGGGAGCGGGCAGACCCCGCCGCCCGCCGTACCGAGCGCCCGCCGTACCCAACCGCACCCGCCGCCCCTGGTACGCGCTGCCGCCGCTGCGACCGCCGGCCCAACCGCTCCGCGGCCCCTTCGGGGTGCCTTCGGCATTGCGCCGGCCGTCTCCGCTCTGCACATTGAGCAGGTACACGAGATTCGCGGGGAAAGGGCAAGGCTGCCGCCCCGCTTCCGGTGCTCGTGCCTGGCGGCACTGCGCTCCGGGTCGGGTTGCCATCGAATGACACGGGTCCAGGTGGTCACGGTCATCGCCGGTCGGGTGCGGCGGCACGACTACGGGGGAAGGCCGTACCGCCGCACCGGCTTTGGGAGGTCAGCGGTAGGTGAGTTGCACCCAGACCGCGCGGCCTATCTCGGGGTCGTAGTCGGTGCCCCATGCGCTGGACAGGAAGTCCACCCACGCCAGGCCCCGCCCGCCGAGGCTGTCACTGTCGGCGGGCCGCATCGCGGGGACGTTGACCGCCGAACCCTTGTCGATCACCTCGACATGGACCAGGCCGTCACCCAGGCCGACGCCGACCGTAATGATCTCGTCAGGGTGTCCCGAGTCGCTGTGAAGAATCGAGTTGGTGACGACCTCGCTCACCAGCAGCTCCACCGTCTCCAAGACCTCCGCCGACGCCGTGACGTGCGCGTCCAGCACCTTCCGAACCCAGTGACGTGCGTCCGACGCCGACTGCGGCACCCCGTAGAAGTCCCGATGGTCGAGGAACCGGAGCCCGTTCCAGCGCTTGAGCATCGCTTCGAACGCCTCGTAGACGGCCTCCCGGCTCACCGCGCTGTCGCCTTACGAAGGGGGGCCGGTTGCGCCTGGTCAGCCGGTGTCGCCTCCTCTGGCGACATGGCTTTAGAGTGCTCCATGGATCGCACCTCCAGCGTGCGGTCAAGGGACCCGTACGGCGTGTCCGCGCCTGCGGGTCCCGCTTTTTGCAGTCCTCCCATGACATCCCCGAGTCCCCTCCCGTCGGCAGTGTGAGTAGGGGAGACTGGGGGGGACAGGCGGACCCTCCGAGTCCCCCGAGGTGCATGCGATGGACGACGTTCCAGCCTGGGCCGTACGGCTACGCGCCGAGCGACGGGGCAAGCTGTGGACGCAGCGAGAGATGGCGAAGCAACTCGCCGACGCCGCTGACGGCCGCACCCGAGCCCGGTTCCCCGAGCGTGAATCTCTGATCCGCATGATCAAGGACTGGGAAGCGGGCAGGCATCAGCCCAAAGATCCCTACCGGGTGCTCTACTGCCGGGTGTTCGGCATGGACGAGTCCGAGCTGTTCGGCGACGACCCCGACAGCGCGCTTCCCGGCAGCACCTACCTCGGTGGGGACGAGATCGACGCCTTGGAACTGGCCCGTCGCGTCGCCGCCAGCGACGTGGGAGGCGAGACGCTCGACCGGCTGGAATCAGCCGTCGATGATCTCGCGATGGCCTATCCGGGGACGCCACCGGCCGAACTGCTGAACCGGGTACGCGAGCACCTGTCCTACGTCTCACATCTTTTCGACGCGAAGAAGACGATCAACGAGCATCGTCGCCTGCTCACGGCCGGAGGCTGGCTGTCATTGCTCGCCTCCACCTGCCATATCGACCTTCGCCAGTTCCGGGCCGCCACGACGTGGCTTCAGACGGCCTCCCAGTTGGCAGAGCACGCCCAGTATCCCGAGATCGCAGCGTGGTGCCTGGAGACGGAGGCATGGCAAGCGGTTACCACCGGCGACTATCGCCGTGCTTTGACGCTGTCCCAGGGCGCGCAGGCCCTCGCACCGCGCGGAAGCTCCGCCTACATTCAGGCGACCGCGCAGGAGGGCCGGGTATGGGCGCGTCTCGGCGCCGGGCCGGAGACCCGGGATGCGCTCTCCCGGGTCGACCGGCTCGTCTCCCCCCTGCCGATGCCCGACAGCCCCGAGCACCATTACCGCTACGACCCCACCAAGCGGGACGCCTACGTCGCGACCACCCTGTCATGGCTTGGAGACCCGGCCGCCGAGTCATACGCCCGGCAGGTGCTCGGCCGCCTGGAGACGGCCGCCGGTGGACCGCCCCGCCCGAGACGGGCGGTATCCGCGCGCCTGGATCTGGCCCTGGCTCTTATCGCAGCCGATAAGCCCGACGAGGCCGGACAGGTCACTCTCACCGCCGTGACGAGCGGCTCCCTCGTGCCGTCCAGCTATTGGAGGGCGCGCGAGGTGATCAGCGCCGTCGAAGCGCACCGCGTACCCGGGGCCGTAGAGCTACGCGAGGCGTATCGAGAACTCATCGGCCCTCAGTAGGAATCTCCGGATCGCGTTCACGGGCGATCCGGCGGGCGGTGGCGATGCGTTGCCGGGCGAGTTCGGCCCACAGGGCTTCCCCGTGCCGCAGGCCGTTTCCGGCGTAGCGCCACTGGGACAGGGTGACCGTCTCCTGCCCGTCCGGGGCGGGAAGGCCGAGGATCGAGCGGGCTTGTTCGGCCCGGTAGTCGGCGCGTGCCTGCCGTAGGTCGCCCAGGGTGATGGAGTAGTGGCGGCTCTTGGTCGAGAAGTGGCCCCGGTAGCCGAGCATGTGCGCCCACTGCCGCAGGGGAAGGTCCCGGTACTCCGGCAGGCGGCCCAGGGCGAAGCAGGTGAGGATCATGCGCCGGGCGTGCTCGGTCACGGCCAGTCCGGCGATGTCTTCGGCCCGGCGGATCGGTCGGTCCACCGTCCCCGCAGACTCCGCCCCCTTGGTCGCGTACTTGGCGACGTAGGCCGCCACCCGCTGATCACTGACCCCGTCCAACTCGGTGGAGACGTAGACCGGCCGGACGTCGAGCTGATCGCCCCACCGCAGCAGGACCGGGGACGGGCCGTCCGACGCCGGGACGACGACCTGTCCGGCCGCTTCCCGGATCGCCTGATCCAGGAGTGCGACGGTCGCCCAGTCCGGCGGGCGGTCAGCCGGCCCCTCGGGTCCGTCGAGACGGATCACGGCGTGGAAGTGGACCAGGCCGCGCGCCTGGTACTCGGCGACCTTGGCATATGACAGGCGCAGCGTACGGCGCAGCGTGGCCCGGCGGACGCCGAGCAGCCGGGCGAGGACGGACGGAAGCGTCTGGGTGAAGCGCCGCCACAGCTCCCCAGCGTGGGCGTTCCACAGCACCGCGCCCCGGTAGTCGTAGCAGCTCAGGCAGAGCGGTTGCCCGATCCGGGAGTCATCTTGTCCGTGGCGTATCCCGCAGCTCTCAGGCCGCCCGTGCTGGCATATCGGGAAATCGCGCCGGGGACGACATGGCAGTGCCTTGCCATCTTTGCCCGAGCGGTGAGCATGGACCGCGCCGAAGGATGGGGCGGTGAAGGTGGCGAACATGCGGGGATGGCCGCTGACGTCCTCGGGAACGCCCTTGCCGCCCCGCAGGCCGGAGATGATCAGGTGATAGGTGTCGTCCCGGTAGGTCTCCGAGCAGGCCGGACACCGGGAGGCGCGCCGGTTGCCGCAGGCGGTGAGCAGGAAGCCTGTGGGTTCGTCGGCGGTCCGGTAGACGTCCAGGACCTCCCCCGTCCGGACGTCCACGGTCAGCCGTTCGCCGTGGAGCCGGACGGGTTGGGCACAGCCGCCCGTGGCGTAGACCATGCGCTGCCACCGGGCGAAGTCGGGCATGGCCGCACGGTGCAGCGCGGCCAGCATGTCAGGGGCAAGGGAGGGCGTTTGGCTCACGCGGCGTCCCTCCCGCGCACCTCATCGGGCCGGGAACCGGCGTCCTGCGTCTCGGCGACGCTGACGCCGAACACGGTGGCGACGCGTCGCCACTTCTCGTCGGGCCAGCGGGGGGACCGTGCGGCTTGTCGTCTGCCCCACTCCCGGGCAGACAGGGGTTCAGGGTTCAGGTGGACTCCTCACCTCGTGGGTGGAGCCACCGCCGCGCCTGACGGACAGGACGTCGCACACCGCCGCCGGGGCAGCCCGAAGACAGCCGTCGGCGCGTGGTGCGCAGCAGCGAGAGATCAGAAATGGAGTGCGGCGAGGAAGTGAATGGCGCGCTCTGTGTGGACACCTACCGCCGGGCCGGGGCCCTCCGACGATCATCGGTGATCATGAGATGTGTTGTGCCCGGATGAAATATGCGCCTGAGGTGATTCGCCGAGATGTTCGCTGTGTCGTGCCGTGGGGAGGTCGGTGGCTTCTTACGCGATCAGTTCTACATCGGGGTAGACGAGTTCGACCAGCTTCGAGTTCCTTCGTGAGCGTTGTGTGTAGACGTCCGTTGGCGTCCGTGGGTGTCCGTCAGCGTCCGTAGACGTCCGTCCGTCACCGGGAAATCGACGGCAGAAGAAAGAGGGCTGTCGCCTTTCGGTAAGGCCGACAGCCCTCGGAAGAGGCCGAAGACGTCCAGGACGTCCCGCGCTCAGTCCTCACGCCATATCGGTTCCAGAAGGTCAGGGTTGAAGGCCCTGCGTCCTTTGCCGCTCGGGTAGATGATCACGGCGTGCAGGGCCTCACGGATGTACGACCGCTTGATGGACAGCGGTAGGCCGCCCTCCTCCTCGGGGAGGTACCAGCGTCGCCGGATCTCGGTCACGTCCGTGCTGGATCGGGTTAGACGGCGTTCTACGGAAGCCATGAACTTCTGTGCCTCCGCACGCAGTCGACCAATGCGCTTTTCCAAGTCAGGGGCCATGGAGAAGAACAGTTCGTTGCTGATGTTTCCAGCTGTCCACTGGTTTCGCAGTTCTTCGAGCCGGGATTTCGCGTCCTCGTACTCCAGCTGTCCTGTCCACTCGGCGGGATCGGCGGAAGCGGCGATCTGAACCTCTTCGAGCTTGGCGAGGACCGCCTCTGAGATGTAGAGATCGACCATGTCACCTCGCCTGCCGAGGCTGCCGCAACCGCCGACCGTCTTGGTGGGGCAGATGTAGATGTGCTGGACGCAGTCCTTGTTGTGGGTGACTCGCAGGGAGGCATTGCATCGTGAGCCGTCGGGCTTGGTCCTCC
Source organism: Streptosporangium sp. NPDC049644 (assembly GCF_040675205.1). Lineage (NCBI taxonomy): Bacteria > Bacillati > Actinomycetota > Actinomycetes > Streptosporangiales > Streptosporangiaceae > Streptosporangium > Streptosporangium sp. NPDC049644. Next base: position 106,044 of record NZ_JBFAOJ010000001.1, read on the forward strand.
CGCAGCGGAGGAAGCCGGTGAGCAAGTAGTTGGGCTCTCGGAAGTCGCGCGCCAGGATGTGGCCGATCCGTCCGTCTCGATGGATGTAGTGGCCCTTACGGGCGTCGAACAGGTTCTTGACCGCCATCCACTGCTCGGGGGAGACGATCGGCTCCCACTGTCCGACGACAGGGTTTCCATCCGTGTCCCTGACCAGCTCCCCGTTGATCTGGCGCCAGCCGCAGACCCTGGGGTTGGTAACCGTGATCTTGAGGGAGGACGGCGTCCAGAGATTGCCGAGGGAGGTCTTGACGCCGTCCTTCTGCCACTGGGTGGCGATGGAGTGGAGCGAGCGCCCGGCGATCAGGTCCATGATGGCCTGCCGTACGAGGGGGGCTTCCCGAGGATCGAGCGTCAGGCGGTCGGGCAGCCAGCCGAAGGGGCGCGTCCCGCCGACGGGTACCCCCAGCTCCGCTCGCGTCCGATGGGAGCGTCGCATCCGGCGCTGCATCTTCCGGACTTCCATCTTCGAGACGACCGCGCCGAAGAGACCCATGCTCTCGACGTCCTCGCTGTAGAGGTCCTTCGCCCCGCGAGCATCGGCGAACACGCGGCCGTCTCGATAGGTGATCGCCTCGACGAACCGCTCGTAGTCGCCGGGACGACGGGCGAGCCGATCCTCTGCAACGACCACGACACCTTGCACCGCCGTACCGCCGGGAAGCTCACCCGTACGCAGGGCCTTGAGCATCGCCTCGAAGTCGTCGCGGACCACGTCGGCCTTGGCCGCTGACTTGTCGTTGTCGGTGAACTCGTGGACGACGGTCCAGCCGTGCCGTTCAGCCGTCTCGCGGTTGAGCTTGTGCTGGTCCTGAACTCCGTGTTCGTCCCTCCTGATGTCCGCCGAGATGCGAGCGTAGGAGACGACGGGAACAGTCGGACCGACCTGTGTCATGGGGGACCTCCGCCAGGAATTATCGCCTGAGCGACAGGTCTACCGCCAGCAGTACCTCTACAAGAACCCCGGCGGCTACTGCGGCATCGGCGGCACCAACGTCAAGCTGGGTGACCCGTCGGGGTGGGGCGCCTGCCAGACGGGCCTGGTCCCGACCGAGGAGTAGCGCCGGCTCCACCGGTACGGCTCGCGCCCGGTTTCTGGGGGTGAGCCGTACCCGCTTGTGTGGCTCGCCTCTGATCTCCTGGTTGTGAGCCGTGTTCGTCTGTGAGGCTCCGCCGTTGCTCCTTCATCGAGCTGGGAACTGATTCAGAGCGACCTTCCAAGGGCTGCTACACGATTCGTGGCTGTTCTTCGCGCTGAGAGTCGTTTGGCGGCTCGGTTCGGCCTGCTTACTGACAGGCGATCGCGTGACGCCCCTTCCCCGGTTCACCAACTTCAGAACGTATTCTGACTTACGATGGCAGGGTGAGCAGCAGCAACGCCGACGCCGTCACCTTCTCGGACCTGTCGAGAAACCCCAGAGCCGTCGCCGAACGCGCCGTGCGCCTCGGACGAGTACGCGTCACTCACCGCGACGCCCCGGACTTCTATCTGACCGCCGCTGATCGTGAGGATCAGCGCGAGCAGACGCTGGCTACGGCATCCCGCCTGTTCCTCGCGCTCATCAAGCACGATCCGACCGCCCGCACGCTGGTCATCGCCATGCCCGAGGTCTTCCCCTGGGTACGCCACCTCACCTCCGACGAACTGCGCGCCTTCACCCTCGAACTGGTGGAGGCGCTCTCTGACGCCGCGGAACTCGATGTCGATGTCACCACACAGGAAGTCATCGCGGGCTGGCGGGCGACCGCTCGGATCAAGGCCGACCCTGTCCGTTACACCCAGGCTCGCAAGGCCACAAGCGGCGACTATGGGCCGGTAGAGGTTTCAGCGTGAGCCCGAAGCGCGGTGACCGAGTCACGGTCCCGCCTCCGGATGACGAATGGGACATCCGGTTCGGTGCCGGCGACGCGGTCAGAGGGGGGGAGGAACTGTGCCGTCACGCCCTGGGCAACACACGCCGATGTTTCGAGGCGCTGCGCGCTGACCCGCGCTCACGGGCGGATCACGAGCGTCAACATCGCCTACGCGGCGACCTCGCGACTCATCGTCACAACGGCAGGGACCTGGAGCAGTGGGAGTTCGAGGTCACCAGTGGCGGACGCGTCCGCTATGTCATCGATGACGCCACTCGCACTGTCTGGATCGTTTACGCCTCCCCCCGTCATCCGAAGGACACCGACGGCTGAAGCCGGAGGCGGGGAGCCGATCAGGTGATCCCTTGTCCGGACCGCGGCAGCCTTCCGACCCCTGGTGGCTACTGCAGGATCGGCGGCACCAACGTCAAGCTAGGTGACCCGTCCGAGTGGGGTGCCTGCCAGACCGGCCTGCTCCCCACTGAGGAGTAGCTCTTCGCGTGCTGCCCACGGGCTTCACCGATCGTGCAGGCGCGGGGCCGTTTCGCTACGACGGCCTGGAGCGTGGCTTGGCGATTGTTGATCTGTATAGTTTCCTATATAGTTTTTGCATGACTGTTCTCCATGATGCGACCGAGCTCACGGTCACCGAGGCCGCGCAACGAGGGGTGGCCCGTCTGGTGGCCGATGCGGAGCAGGGGGCGGATCTGGTGGTGACCCGTCGGCATCAGCCGGTCGCGGCGGTCGTGAGCATACGACGTCTCAACGAGTTGGAAGAGGCCGCGGCCGATCTGCGGGATCTGGCGCTGGTTCTCGTGCGGGCGGCGACCGACAGCGGTCGGCGGACGTCGATCGACGATGTCCTCTCCGCCTTCGGGCATACCCGCGAGTCGCTGGCCGCGCTTCCAGATGACGACGAGTAGCGGTGTCCGACGTCGTATTCACCGATCCGGCCGTTGACGATCTCCGCAGAATCGGTCCGGACGCGGTGCCCAAGGTCCTGAAAAAGATCCTTCTGCTGCTGGAGAATCCCGAGGCCGGTTACCCGCTAGGTGGGGAGCTCACCGGATTCCGCAAGCTTGTCGTCGGCCGGAACACCTGGCGGGTCGTCTACCGGATCACCGATGACAAGGCGGTCGAGATCTGTGAGATCTGGGCAGTCGGCGAGAGGGCCGACGCGGAGGTCTACGCCGAGGCCAAGGCGCGAGTCCGGGCGGCCGGCGGTTCGCGTCCCGATGTCGTCCGCCTCGGCGAGGTCATCGATCGCCTCGGAACTCTGACCGATCACATTCACATCGGCGAGGCGCCTGCACGGGAGCCGGTTCCTGACTGGCTCGCCAATCGGTTGATCTACGCAGTCGGCATGGCCCGCGAGGATGTGGCGGCACTCGGCCTGGAGGAAGCCGTTGATCTCTGGGCGGAGTTCCGCTCGGGGCTGCGTTAGCCCGTAGTCGCCGTTCACGGGTTGGAACTGTGCCCGGCGAGAGCTATCCGGTGCTGGGTTACTGCGGGCTCGGCGGCACCAACGTCAAGCTGGGTGACCCGTCCGAGTGGCCCGCCTGCCAGGCGAGCCTGGTTCCGACCGAGGAGTGGTTTCGGCAGATCTCGGTGTACGGCTCGCGCTCGACTCCTAGGCGTGGGCCGTCCTGCTGTTTGGCCATGATCGCCTGTCGTGCCGGCTCTGCATGAGCCTGCGGGCGCTGGGTTCCCCGATGGCGGGCGACCCCGGCGGGGGCCGATCTGCTGAACCTTGATCAGTCGACGCACATCGCCTCGTGGGTGGCCTGGAAGACCCATGTTCCGCCCCCCGGAGAAGCATAGGTCAGCAAGAGGTGATAGACCCCAGGGGTGCAGTCGTGGCCGACCGCGAGGACGGCCTGCCGGGCCCGTTCTTGGGCCGCCGCCGCCCCGGCCGCGTAGGTGTTACCCGCCCCCACGGCAACGGCGCTGCGGGGAGTGTCATAGCCGTCGGCGTGCGCGGCCACGGGCGCGGTGGCCAGGCCGACCGCCACCACCGCTGAGACGAGGCCGAGCCGGCGGAGCCAAGTGACTTTTTGCATGCTTCTCCTTGTGGGGGACGGGCGTGTGATCGACCAATATCGATTTAACGCAGATCGATATAGCGCGGTATTTACCGATTGGCCACAAGAATCTGGCGGCCTTGTCCTCATGATGAAGGAAATGGCTAACACTGCAGCCGCCATTTGCGGGGTGAGCTGGGACAATGTGCCCCACTCTGATCGATCTCGTGACGGGAATATGGTGCAATGAGAGTGCCGTTTGTGATCATGTATGTGTGAAAATTACAAGACCGGGAGCGGCTGCTGCCCTCATCGTGGAGGCAGCGCGGGTGGGCGGTGGCGACGGTGCGGATGACCGCGGCGGCGCGTCATTGGGCTCGAACTGGTGGAGGCGCTCTCCGACGCCGCGGAACTCGATGTCGATGTCACCGCACAGGAAGTCATCGTGGGCTGGCGGGCGACCGCTCGGATCAAGGCCGACCCCGCCCATTACGCCCAGGCTCGCAAGGCCACAAGCGGCGACTACGGGCCGGTAGAGGTCTCAGCGTGAGCCCGAAGCGCGGTGACCGGGTCGCGGTCCCGCCTTCGGACGACGGGCGGGACATGCGTACACATACCCTGCGTCTCGTCCACTTTGGTAAGGCTGAGTCGGGCCAGGAGTGGTCACCCGCCTGGTTCGGGTCTCGCTACGACGGAAGGCGCAGGGTGAACGTCGTGCGGACGCCTGGCACGCTGGTGGCCGTGGCTGTGCCGCCGTGCGCCTCGGCCAGGTTGCGCACGATGGCGAGCCCGAGCCCGCTGCCCCCGGTCCGCCGGTTGCGGGACTTCTCGGCCCGCCAGAACCTGTCGAAGACGTGGGGGAGGTGCTCGGCGCGGATCCCGACCCCCGTGTCGGTCACCTCGATGACGACCCGGTCGCCATCCTGACGGGCGTCCAGCGTGATGTGCCCGCCGCGTGGCGTGTAGCGCAGGGAGTTGGTGACCAGGTTGCCGACGGCCTGGCGGAGCCGTACCGGATCCGCGGTCAGCGAGGGGTCATCGATGACGGCGGTGGTCAGTGTGAGCCCCGCGGCTTCGGCCCGGCCTCGGTGAGCGGTGGCCACCTGGTCGAGAAGGTCGCCGAGGTGAACGGGTTCGACGTGCAGACGGAGTTTGCCCGCGTCGGCGAGGGCGAGCTCCTGAAGGTCGTCGACGATGTGCTGCAGCAGCAGGATCTCCTCGACCAGCGAGGCGATCAGCGCCGGGTCCAGCTCGGCGACGCCGTCCTGGGCTGCCTCCAGCCACCCTCTGAGGTTGCTCAGCGGGGTCCGCAACTCGTGGGAGACGTCGCTGACCATGGCCTTGCGCTGCTCCTCCATGCGCTGAAGGTGCTCCGACATCTCGTTGAACGCCGTGGCGAGCTCGCTGATCTCGCCGGTCGTCCTGACCGTGACGCGGGCGGAGCTGTCCCCGTCACGCATCCGTCGCGCGGCGTGGGTGAGCGCGTTGACAGGCCTGACCAGGCGCCGGGCCGCCATGACGCTCACGCCCACGGTCAGCACGAGCACGAGGAGGGCGGCGCCGGCGATCGAGGGGAGCGGGATGCGCTGGCTGGTGGCCTCGGCGGGGGAGCCGATGTACAGGTAGGCCGCGGGGGCGACGTAGGGATCGAGTTGCTCCTTGCGGGCGGTGACGATGCAGGACGAGATCGTCTGATCGGGTTCCGCGCCAGGAGGCTGCTTCTTCTTGGAAACCCAGGCGAAGTCGAGGCCGACCGAGCCCCGTTCCGTGCTCCTGCCCTTGAGGCACCTGCCGACCAGGAGGTTGAGCTGTTTCAACGCGGCCTTCTCGGTGCGCGTCGGCGTGCTGAAGATGGTGGCGTCGCAGGTGTCCATCACCATGGGGGCCTCGCGCGGCACCGGGCGCGGCTCCTGGTCGGCTTCCTTGCCGGTCGTCGTCACGATGGGCCGGCCGGTGTTCGAGACGCTCATCTGTACGGCCTGCCCGGTACGGCCGACGCAGGTGGCATAGGTGCCGGCGGCCTTGACCAGCCGGGCGCGATCGGAGGCGGACAACAGGAAAGGACCCACCGCGCGTGGATCGATCCGGTCCCTGGCCGCCCCGGGCACCAGGGTCACGTCCACGGCCAGCGGGTCGACGACGGCCGACACCCTGGAGGGCAGTGGGGTCCCGGCGGTCGCCGAGTCCGCGATGAGGGTGCCCTTCTCGGTGGTCAGCGCGATGCGACGGCTGTGACGGGCGGCGAGATCGCGCACGGTGACGGCGACGCCCGACCAGTCCGGATGGCGGGAGGCGTAGCCGAGCAGGTTGTTGTTGATCTGGGCGTCGCTGGCCAGCGTCTGACCCTGCTCGCGCTGGATGGCGCCGGAGGTGCTGCTGGCGGCCAGCCACGCCGTCGCGGTGATCGAGCAGACCGCCACGACGGCCGAACTCGTGAGCAGCCTGACGAACAGCGACCTCATGCGTGGGTCAGTTTGTAGCCGACGCCGTACACGGTCAACAGCCGGACCGGGCGGCGCGGATCAGGCTCGATCTTCTTGCGCAGATTCATCACGTGCACGTCGACCGTGCGTTCGGTGATGAACCTGTCGAAGCCGTGGACGCGCTCCAGCAGCTGCTTCCTGGTGAACACCCGCTCCGGCTCGGCGGCCAGCGTCTCGATGATCCGGAACTCCGCGAGTGTACACTCCACCGGCGTGCCCGCTGCGGTGACGGTGTGCCTGACCGAGTCCACGACGAGATCGCCCGCCTGGAACAGCCGCCGATCGGCGTCCTGGGACTTGCCGGTACGGCGCAGCAGCGTCCGCACGCGGGCCATCAGCTCACGGGGGCTGTACGGCTTGGCCACGTAGTCGTCGGCGCCGAGGTCGAGCCCCAGCAGCAGGTCATCCTCGGTGGACCTGGCGGTCAGCATCAGGATCGGCAGGTCGGACTCGGCACGCAGCACCCGGCAGACGTCCAGCCCGTCGACCTTCGGCATCATCACGTCGAGCACCACGAGACCGGGATCCGCCCGCCGGGCCTCGTCGATCGCGGAACGCCCGTCGTGCACGACGAGGACCTCGTGACCCTCCCGCTCCAGGTACCGCCTGAGCAGTTCGGCCTGCTTGGGATCGTCCTCGGCGACCAGTACGTACGCGCACATGACCTGAGGCTATGCGCATGCCAGGGGCGCATATGGGATCTGCATGACAACCAAACAGGTTTCACACATTCTGTCGCCAGGCTGCGGCGGGTGAGAACCAACCTGCTCCGTACGGCTGCCGCGGCGACGCTCGTCTTCCTGCTGACCGGCTGTGCGGCCGGCGCGCGCAGTGCCGTACGGCATGAGCCTCCGAGCGGTGGCGCGCGGTCGGGGCCGGCGAGCAGCGTCGGATCGAAGATCGCGAGCGTCAAGGGGTCTCGGATCACGGTCTACCGGAACAGGGAGGGGGTGGCCCAGCGGACGATCACGAGCCCCAACGACTACGGCGCGACGCGGGTCTTCCTGGTGGACCGTGACGAGGGTGAGTGGCTCCAGGTGCTGCTGCCGGTCCGGCCGAACGGCAGCAAGGGCTGGATCAAGGCCACCGACGTGACGCTCGCGGAGACCTCCTACCGGGTGGAGATCGATCGCGGGGCGTTCAGGTTCACGGTCTACGACGGCGACCGGGCCGTCAGGACGGGCAAGGTCGCGACGGGCGAAGCGGGGACGCCGACGCCGCCAGGCCGCTACTTCTTCACCGAGCTGGTGAAACCCGTCGATGACGGTGGGGCCTACGGCGCCTACGCCTTCGGGCTGAGCGGTTTCTCGCCCGTGCTGAAGAGCTTCGCCGGAGGCCCGGGCCAGCTGGCGGTCCACGGGACGAACAAGCCGTCCGCCATCGGCACACGGGCCAGCCACGGCTGCGTCCGGGTCGGCGACGACGACATCAGGTGGATGGCGAAGAACCTGGCGACCGGTACTCCGGTCGTCATCAAGGGCTGAGGCCCGACTCGAATGAACAGGGGAGTCCATATGAAGATCAAAGCCACGCTCATCGGCTTCAGCGCGGCGCTGGCTCTGGCCGCGGGCCTCACAGGCTTTTCGGGTACGGCCGCGGCCGATCCCAGGCAGCCGTCCGCCTCGCCCTCCCCGGTCCCGGCCGAGCAGCGGCCCATGGTCGAGGAGCCGGTGCCGGGCCCGAAGGAGGCCGTCGTCGTCAAGCCGGCCTACACCGGCTGATCATGGAGCGTCGCCGCAGTTCCCGGGGCCTGCGGCGACGCATCTCGGCGCCTGCGGGCTCATGACGGTCCTCTCCTGCCCGCGGTCGCGTCAGCGACCGGGCCATCTCTGCGTACCCGGCCGCGGCTCTCCGGCCGGCCCGAGCACGCACGGCCCACGCGCCCCGTGGGGCCGACAGAAGCCACCAAGAAGACCCCGCGCGGACACATCTGTCAGGAGTCACACCGGCAGCGCCGGAAGTGGCCCGCACCCGCCACGCATTGCTCCTGCTGCTGTGGGTCCGTGGCCAGGTCGAAAAGAATGCGCCGGTCAGCGGCGCGCCCGGCCGGACGGTGCGTTCCGCCGGGCGCTCCACGCCACCACCGCCGCGGCGGGCGGGTCAAGGGCCCCGCACAGCACCCGCCAGGTGCCGCAGCGGCAGGTCTGGTAGCGCACCGGCCCTTCGCTGGTGTGGTGGTGGGAGCGGGTGTGCCAGTCATGTCCGTCGTGGTCGTTCATGGGTCCAGCGTGCTGTAATGGCATTGTGCATCTCAACCCTTACGGAGCGGACGCGGTCCTTCTGATGGCGGACCTGACCAACTTCCCGCCCGCGTCCCTCGACGACCTGGTGAAACGGTGCGCGGATGCCGGCCTCGTCATCGACCGCCCCCCGGGGGAGGCGGACCTGGCCGCCGCGCTCGACCTGGCCGAGCAGTGGTGCGAGATCGTCGACACCCGCGACGAGCGCGCACGGGTCGCGCTGCTCAACGACCTGCTGGCCACCTCGGCGGCGTATCCCCGCGTCACCGACCACGCCGGAACCGGCTGGCACCTGCACTATCGCGACGCGGGCCTGTCGCTCGGCGGCGTGCTGCGCGCGCTGGTCGCGGTGGGCACCGCCCTGCATCTGACGGGGCGCGGCATGTCGCGGCTGGCGCGCTGCGCGCGCGACGGCTGCGGGCTGGTTTACGCGGACGTCTCGCGGAGCGGCCGGCAACGCTACTGCTCGCCGCGCTGCGCCAACCGGGACGCGGTGCGGCGGCACCGGGCCCGGCACGCTCCTCCTTCTCCGGTGAATCGACAGTGAACCCCTGCGGGCGGCCACCGACTACCGCGGCATCGGTGACACCAACGTCAGGTCAGGTGCCCCGTCGACTGGGCGTGTCCGGCCCCGATTCGGCGAGCGGGAGGCGTGTGAGGAGCGGTCAGGCCGAGGGGGGGTGTCGTCGGGGGTGTACGGACACTTCAAGGACGACGGCGTGGACACCGTCGGCGTCGAGGAGGTGTTCTTCCACGGTAGGGCCGGTGATGGCCAGGTGGTGGCGGTGCAACCAGCCGAACAGGTCCTGCCCGGCGTGGACCACGTCTGTGGAAGGCGGAACGACGGCTCGCACGACGGCGCGAGCGGGCAGGGTGAGTCGCTCGCCGTCGCGATCGGTGGTCACCGCCGCCGTGAACCCGCCGGTCGGCTGCCCGCGCAGCCAGGTCAGCAGGGTCGCCGGCGGTGCCGGGCACACGGCGGCGAGCTCGGATGGATGATCGAGACGCAGTCGGCGTACGCGTAGGCGGCGCGATCTCATCGCGGTCTGCTGAGGCAGGATCGACATCGGCGTGGTGAGGTGGTCCTCGGCATGAGCCGCAGTGGCGGCCAAAGCGGCGATGTCACGCTTGATGCCCGCCACGATCTCGGTCAGGGCCTGTCGCAGCTGTGCCTCGGGAGCGTCCAGCAGATCGGCGATCTGGCGCAGCGGCAGGCCGAGGCGTTGCAGGCCGCGGATGCGTTCCAGCCGTGACAGCTCGGCCACGCCGTACCGGCGATAGCCGGTGGAGCCGTCTACCGCGGCAGGAGGCAGCAGTCCGATCCTGTCGTAATGGCGCAGGGTCCGTTCGGATACGCCAACCATGTGTGCCAGTTGCCCGATCCGCCACACCCTGGCTCCTCTCTACGGCATGTTGACTTTGTCCCTGCGGCAAGGTCCTACCGTCACCGTCCATGACCGATTCGAACCCTCGGACCCGGCTTGTTGGTGTCCTGCTGTTGACCTCGTTAGTGGCCATGATCGCCGGTGCGGCCATCGTGGTGCCATCGGGGTTGACCCTGAATTCAGCCGAGCCCGATGCTGTGCTGGCCGCGGTGGGTGAGCGGTTCGGGCTGCATCTGACCGAGCTGGCCTTCGACGTGCTGGGCTGGCTGGCACTGACCGCGGCCGGGCTCGTGATGTCCGCTCGCTCCGCCCAGGCGCCCGGACCGCACCTGGTGACGCTGGCCGGCGGACTGCTGGCCGCCGCCGGGCTGGCAGGCCTGCTTCATGACGCCGGGAACCTGGCGCTGACCCAGCTGGCCGCTGACCCCGCCGCCCCGGCGGTCGCCACCGTGGCCTGGGCGGTGCTGCTCACCGCCAAGTGGGCGGTCAACCTGGCCGGGCTGCTGTGGGTCGCCGCCACCGCCGCCGCAGCGGTCGGCGTCCCGATGCCGACCGGGCTCCGCATCGCCGGTGCGGTCGCCGCGATCTCGGGTTTGGCCGCGGTCGCGCTTCCGTGGACGACCGGGACCGATGGGCCGACGGTGGCGCTGGAACAGCTCGGGTACGCCCTCCACCTGCCGATCATGATCTGGTACGGGGCACTGGGCTGGCGGTACCTGCGCGACCGGTGACCGGCGCCCGTGAACCTGTACGTCCTTCTGCCTGGGCGGCTCTGAGCGAGGGGTCGCGTCCACGGAGGTGGTGTACGAGTTTCCCCAGGTATCGGGTGTGGTGTCGTGAAACGAGGACGGCCGTCGCGTGCTCCTTCGAGTGCGAAGTACAAGATCGAAGGAGAGGAAGGCGATGGCCGCGAACAACACTGTGGGCCCCGAGTTGCGGCAAGCGATACACGAGGAAACCGACGTCTCAGCGGCGCCGGCTCCTCGTTTCGCTCAAGTGGCCGGGGCCGATGCGGCCAGCGCCTCCGCCCGGACCACGTCCGCGGCTGAGCGGCGCAGGAGCCGCACCCCCACAAGCACCAGCGGCGCGTAGCAGGCCAAGGCCACCACAGCGCCCACGACCGCGGGCAGCATCGCGGCCGCCACGAACGGCAGCAGGATCACCGGCACTGTCCACCAACCGACCACTCCCGCTCGGGCGAGCCCGGCCAAAAGCAGCGGGAGCATGGCGACGCCGCACAGGATTCCGGTGAGTCGCCACACGGCGAGGGTCGGGTCGGCCGTGACGGTGTCGAACACCTTCACCGCGTCGGCGAGCGGCACCGTGTTCGGCATGACGGTGGTGAACCAGTCGGACAACAGCATGCCGGACATCTGGATGGCGCCGAACATGGACAGTGCCACGCCGGTCGCCGTCAGATTCCGGCCCCGCCGGCCGCGGAGCAGCGTCAGGGTCGCCGGTACGCCGAGCGCGATGAGCACCCAGGCGTAGTGGAGCAGGTTCGCCGACAGTAGCGACAGCCCGTGGTCGGCGGCCAACGAGGCCAGATACCCTGCGGATGAGTCGTCCGCCTGCGGCGGCGAGGTGAGCATGCCGCCGAACATCAGGACGGGGGCGAGTACGAGCGCGACGCCGGCGAGGCGGCGCAGCGGAGCGGAGGCGGCGGACGTGGCGTCCATGGTTTGTCCTTTCGGATGTCTCTTGAGCTGCCGTAACGCTATGAGCGCGCGCCAGCCGGCCGGATCGGCCTAGCGGGCCGTCCAAGATGCGATTCCGGGTCACCCCATCGGCCGCCGGGTCCTCTCCGGAGACGACCCGCGACCCTCTGCCGTCCTTCTCAGGTCTGATCCGCGGGTCGGTCCCTTTCGTTACCGTCGGTGTGCCGACGACGAGAGGAGTGGGCGTGGGCACACCGTGGAGTCGCCGGAGATGGCTGCTCGCGGGCGCTGCGGCGGGTGTGTTGTTCGCCGTCCTCGCGTTGGTCGAGGTGTACGGCGACCCGCGCGGCGCCGATGACCGGCTCGCCGTCGTCGGGCTCGGCCTGGCGCTGGCGCTCTGCTTTCCGCTCGCGGCGCGTTATCCGATCACCGCGATGTCCGTGGCGATGCTGTCGTTCCCGTACGCGGTGCTGACCGGCGCGGAAGGAGTGGGCGGGGCCCAGCTCATCGCCGAACTGGTGCTCGTGGTTCATGCGGCTTACCGGGCCGAACCTCGTCGTTCCCTCGCCGCATCGGTGTGCGCCGCCGTGGTTCCGGCGGTCGCGCTCGTCTGGGGTGGTGAGGGGGTTTGGGAGTTCGTCTTCTTCGGCGCGCTGGTGGGGGCCGCCTGGGGTCTCGGTACGTTGCTGCGGCGGGAGCAGTCGCGCTCTCGCCAGCTGGCCGCGCTCGCCGCGGAGCTGGCCACCGAGCGGGAGGCACGGGCGCGGGCGGCGGTGGCCGAGGAGCGTGCCCGCATCTCCCGCGAGCTGCACGACGCGGTGGCGCACACGGTCAGCGTGATGACCATGCAGGCCGGGGTGGTACGGCGCCGGTTGGCCGACCGGCCGGTCGAGCATGAGGCGTTGTCGCAGGTGGAGGAGCTCGGCCGGCGTTCCGTCACCGAGTTGCGCCAGGTGGTCGACCTCCTGCGTCCCGACGAGGCCGACCGGCTGGCTCCGCCTCCGTCTCTGCGGAGGATCGACGACCTGGTGAAGGAGGTGCGTTCGGCCGGGCTCCAGGCCACGTCCACGGTGTCCGGTACGCCGATCTCGTTGCCGCTGGGTGTCGACATGTCCGCGTACCGGATCGTCCAGGAGGCGTTGACGAACGTGTTGCGCCATGCGGAGGCGGCGGCCGCGACGGTGACCGTGACGTACGAGCCGGCCGGAGTCAGCGTCCGGGTGGTGGACGACGGGCGGGGCACCACCGCGCCCGGACCGGGGCCGGGCGGCGGGCACGGCCTGGTGGGGATGCGCGAACGGGTGGGCATGTTCGGTGGGGAGTTGCGGGCCGGGCCGCGTGCCGAGGGCGGCTTCGAGGTGTACGCGCGCTTCCCGCTCGCAGAGGGGACACGATGATACGGGTGCTGCTGGCCGACGATGAGGCGATCATGCGGGCCGGACTGCGCATGCTGATCTCCGACGAGCCGGACATGGACGTCGTCGGGGAGGCGGCCGACGGCAACGAGGCGGTGCGGATGGCCGCCGCGCTCGGGCCCGACGTGGTGCTCATGGACGCCCGCATGCCGGGCCTCGACGGCATCGCGGCCGCCCGCGCGATCGCCGGGGCGCATCCCGGGATCAAGGTGCTGGTGCTGACCACGTTCGACGAGGAGGCCATCGTGGACGGGGCGCTCCGCGCCGGGGTCGCGGGCTTCCTGCTCAAGGTGTCACCCCCCGAGCAGTTGCTGGAGGCGCTGCGCGAGGTGGCCGCGGGGCGCGGTCTGCTCGATCCGGCGGTGGTCCCGTCGGTGATCGGCAGGTACACGCGGGCACCGGCGCCACAGCCCCGGCACCCGGCGCTGGACCGGCTCACCGGCCGGGAGGCCGAGGTGTTCGCCCTCGTCGGCCGGGGGTTGTCGAACTCGGAGATCGCCGCCCGGCTCTACCTCGGGGAGACCACCGTGAAGACGCATCTGGGCAGGGTGCTGGACAAGCTCGGGCTGCGCGACCGCTCACAGGCCATCGCCTTCGCGTACCAGAGCGGACTCATCCGTCCCGGTGAGGACTGAAAATCGCAACCCCGCCCGTTCGCATCGCCTCGGTGTGGGGAGGCACGCGGGTCCAGGCCCTCGACGGCATGCTCGGGCACCGTCGAATGTCAGCTTGTGGACAACTCGTCGAAGTAGCCTTTCATCGGAGGGTGGTAGTCGGTGAAGTCGGGCCTGGGGGATCCTTCGCGTGCAGCCACGAGCATGTCCAGGTAGTACTCCCAGCCGGGACCGATCTCTCCGATACCCTCTTCGCTGACGAGATGGTGCACGAGCCGTAATTCCGTCGAACCATCCGTTTCCAACAGCGACAGCTCCAACCGCCAGGTCCCGGACTCATCAGTCGTCGACAGGGCCAGTCGTCGCGGTGGGTCGCATGCGTCGATCCGCATTTCGCACCACGGCGCCTGCTCTTCGAACGCCATCTGCACCTTGATTGTCCGGCCGGGGGCCGCCTCGCCCTCCCACGGCCCGAACCAGAGGGCCGTCCGGTCGGATTCGGTGATGCTGGCCCACACATCCTCGGCGGGTGCGCGGAACGTGCGACTGAGGACCAGGTCGCTTCCGGTGCCGGTGCGAAACAGTCGACCGGTAGGTGTGGGACTCATGCGGTGTTCCTCTTTCCCGGGTCTGCCGTGTCGCGCTCCCGGCGCTCACGGCGGGTTCGATAGACCTCTGTCTCGAGTGCGTCGAGGCGACGTTCCCAACCGGAGGGGCGGGTGAACAGGGCGAGCCATTCGGCGAGTTCGCTCAACCGCTCGGCGTCGAGCACGTAGAACCGCTGTCGACCGACAAGTTCGTCGTGAATCAGCCCGCTCTCTCGGAGGACACGAAGATGCCGGCTCACCGCGGGTCTGCTGATCGTGAAGCGTCCGGCGATCTCTCCTGCGGTGAGGCGTTCGTTCCGCAGCATCAGCAGGATCTCCCGCCGCACGGGATCCGCGATCGCGCCCGCCACCTCGTCCACCGGTAAAGCGTAACCTGTTGGTTACGCATTGGGCGATACCCGCCTTACCTGTCTTCCGGGAGGCGCGCGACCCTGCCCAGGGCGACGACATCGGCACGCGGTGTCGCCCGGCGATCCACTTCCACTCGTCCGGGCAGGGGAAGGCCGCTCCGACCTCGCTTGACACCACCAGAAGGTCCTCACCGGCTCGGGCTACGGCGCCGTCACCACCGAGATCGCCCCCGTCGGCGACCACTTCCACGCGAAGCGGTGTCACCGGCAGACCTCTACGGGAACCCCGGCGGCCACTGCGGGACCAACGTCAAGCTGAAGGAGGTGTTCGATCCCACGGTGTCACCGACCAGGTGACTGTGTCGCGTGTCACATCGATCGCATGTCACGGATCGGTGGGTGGCTCGTATCCCGTGGTTGTCCGCACCAAGCGAAAGGCGCAACGATGACCACACGGCGTGAGACCGGCATGGCGGCCCCGCACCGCGTCCTGATCCTGGGGGCGGGGTACGCGGGCATGGCCGCGGCGATCCAGCTCGCGGCTCGGACCAAGGGGCGCGAGGACGTGCGGGTGACCCTGGTGAATCCGCAGGAGCGGTTCACCGAGCGGTTGCGGCTGCACACCGTGGCGACCGGGCAGCGGGTCGCCGAGATGAACATCCCAAGGCTGCTGGAGGGCACGGGGGCGCGGTTCGTGCGCGGCTGGGTGACGGCGATGGATGCGAACGCGAGGATCGTGCGGATCGACGACGACCGGGTGCTGCACTACGACACGCTGGTGTACGGGCTGGGCGGCGTGGCCGACACGACGACGGTGCGGGGCGTGGGGGAGCACGCGTACACCCTCGACAGTGCCCAGGACGCCGAGGTGCTGGCCGAGCGGCTGGCTCGGCTCGGCCGCGGTACGGTCGTGGTCGGCGGCAGCGGGTTGACCGGCGTCGAGTCGGCCGCGGAGATCGCTGAGCGGCACCCCGGGCTGAACGTCGTGCTGCTGGGCCGGCAGGAGCCCGGCGCGGCCATGGGCCCCAGGCCGAAGGCGTATCTGCGGGCCACGCTCACGCGCCTGGGTGTCCAGGTGCGCAGCGGGATCGAGGTGGTGGGGGTACGGCCCGACTCGATCGAACTGGCGGGCGGGGAGAGCGTCGCCGCCGATGTCGTCCTGTGGACGAGCGGTACGCGGGTGTCGCCGCTGGCGGCCGCCGCCGGCCTGACCGTCGACGAGCGCGGCCGCATCGTCACCGACGCGGCGCTACGGTCGGTGTCGCACCCGGACGTCTACGCCGTGGGCGACGCGGCCGCGATCCGCCAGGGCTACGGCGTCATGCACGGCACCTGCCAGGGCGGCATGCCGACCGGTGTGCACGCCGCGGTGTCGATCGTCCGCGCGCTGGGCGGCAAGCGGCCCAAGCCGTTCCGCTTCGGCTACTACCACACGCCGGTGAGCCTGGGACGGCACGATGCGGTCGTCCAGTTCACCCACCCCGACGACAGCCCCCGACGGGTGTATCTGACCGGTCGCATAGCGGCACGGTACAAGGAGACGGTGACCGCTTCGCCCTGGCCGACCTACGGCCGCATGAAGAGGCTGCCGGCCTCAGGCGCGTTCTGGCCTCGTGGCGGCCGGTTCACCCGCGTCCGGGGTGTGCGGTGACCCACACGCCCCCGGATCACGACCAGCAGGTGTTCGACCGGCATCGCAACCTGCTGTTCTCGGTGGCCTATCGCGTCCTCGGCACCGTGGCCGACGCCGAGGACGCGGTTCAGGACGCCTGGATCAAATGGTCGGCCGACGACCGTTCGCGGGTGGCCGACCCCAAGGCCTATCTGGCGCGTATCGTGTCGAATCTGGCTCTGCGGCGGCTGCGCTCGGCCCGGTACCAGCGTGAGACCTATGTGGGGCCGTGGCTGCCGGAGCCCATTCTCACCAGCGGCGACACCGCCGACGACATCACGAACGCCGAGTCGGTGTCGACGGCGATGTTGGTGGTGCTGGAAACCCTGAGCCCGCTTGAGCGCGCGGTGTTCGTGCTGAAGGAGGTCTTCGACTTCAGTCATGCCGAGATCGCGCAGGCGGTGGAGCGTTCCGAGGCGGCGGTGCGCCAGGCCGCGCACCGTGCTCGCGAGCACGTACGGGCCCGGCGGCCGCGCTTCACCGCCGACCGGTCGCGGCAGCGCGACGTCACGGAGCGGTTCCTCGCCGCCGCGACCGGGGGCGACATCAACGCCCTCATGGAACTGCTGTCCCCGGACATCACGCTGTGGACCGACGGGGGAGGCAAGGTCCGTCAGGCTCTGCGTCCGGTCGTGGGCGCCCAGACGGTGGCCGCCTGGTTCGCGGCCGTCGGCAAGGTCACGTACCAGGGCGTCGAGCCCGCCGACATGAGCGCCGAACTGGTCGAGATCAATGGCGGGCCGGGCATGGTGTTCAGCGGTCAGGGACGCGTCATCGCCACTGTCACCTTCGACTTCGATGCCGACGGTCGCATCACCACCATCCACAACATTGCCAACCCGGACAAACTCCAAGCCATCGCCGAGGGGACCGTCCGCGACGTCTCGTCCGGCGGCTACCGCGGCCTCGGTCGCCTGCCCCGGTCGGCGGGGTGCGTGGCAGGTGAGAGGGCGGTGTGAGGCTCCGGTTCACGGTCCTCGCCGGCGTCCGTGATGACTTTCAGGAGGCGTAATCGCTCCTCGTGCCCGGCCTTGGGGGTGAACACGATCATCAGTGGTCCGGGCGGGGGTTGCAGTGGATAGGCGTCCCATTCGACGGCGATGTCACCGACGCGCGGATGCTGGATGGTCTTGGTGCCGTGGACGCCTTCCCGGACGTCGTGTCGTGCCCACAGCCGACGGAACTCGGGGTTGCCGATGCTCAGTTCGCCCACGAGCGCGACCGCCCGTGGATGATCGGGATCGGTGGAGACGGCGGCGCGCAGTATGCCGATGTAGTCCAGCGCCGCGGTTTCCCAGCCCGGGCATCGCGGCTGGAACTCCTCGTGGAACAGGGTGAGGAGGACGTTGCGCCGGTCCGGTGGAAGCTCGCGGGGATCGCCCAGCAGCGCCGCGGCCAGACTGTTCCACGCGAGCATGTCGAGGTGCCGGGTGGCCACGAACGCCGGCAGGTCTATCGCCTCCAGCAGCAGCCTGGCGTTCCTCGGCACCCGGTCCGCCGCACGGAGGGCCGGCGGACGTGGCCTGCGTGTCAGTTGCGCCAGTCTCATCAGATGACGTCGTTCCACCTCGTCCAGGTCGAGCGCGTCGGCGATGGAGTTCAGCATCGCGTCGGAGGGGCGCACGTTCCTGCCCTGTTCCAGGCGTTGGTAGTAGTCGGTGCTCAACCCGGCCAGAGTCGCGACCTCTTCGCGTCGCAGTCCCTCGACCTTCCGCCTGGGGCCGGGCTCCAGTCCGAGGTCCTGCGGGGTCGTTCTTTCGCGCCGAGAGCGTAGGAACATCCCGAGCTCCCGGGCTGCTGCCCGCTCGTTGCCCATGATTGAATTTTGCATTATCGCCGTCTCCCCGACGACCCCGGGCTGCCGCCATAGCGCAGAACCACAGCCTCTTGGTGGGCATGCCAAACCCAGGTTCAGAAGGTCCAGGGAGCGCTCCGTCGCCGGCCCTACCGTCGGCGGTACGAGATCAACTCGTCGTGGGCTCCGGACCCGCGCCTGACATTCGATCGATGGGAGCCGAACCGTGAGACTCAGGACGCGCATCGCCGTCGTCGCGGCCGTCGCCGCCTCCAGCGCCGGCCTGTTCGCCGCCCCCGCACAGGCGGCCACGCTGATCAGCAGCTTCCCGCCCAGCGAGTACGGCAGGCTCTTCTGCCAGGGCGTGGAAGGTTACTTCGAGGCGGGGAAAGCCGAGGCGGAAGGGCACTCCGGGGACTGGTACTACTGCGAGCAGACCCCCAGCGGGTGGTACCTCTACGAACGCTGAGTCGTCCCTGACCTTCCGGCGGACCGGCGGGTCATGGACACACGCTCGCCGGCACCGGGGTCTCCCGCCCTGTCGGGCTCACGTCTGGCGATGCCTGACCGGTACACCCGATCCACGCCGGATGAAGCGGGAGGACGGCGTGAGGACCTTGCTCACGACCGGGCCGGCGCCGTTGTCAGGTGTCCGGAGTTGATGTCCGTCATTGTTCTCCGCGGGTACGTAACGTATGTTCCGGCTGTATGCCGTCGATGGTCAGGGAGAAGTCGTGTCCGAACTTGTGGCTCCCCAGCTCGTCGTCAACAGCCGGATGATCTACTTTGGCTGGGTGCCGGCCGACCCCGAGGCCGTCGCGGCCCTGGTGCCCGATGGTCTGGAGCCCATGGCCAACCGCCAGGTCTTCATGAATCAGTACGTCGTCGACCGGCCTGAGCAGACTTCGGGCTTCGGTGCGTACTCGCTCACCTACATCGGGCCGGACCTGGAGGACGCCTACGCCCCCGACGGTGTGACCCCCGGCCGGTGGTGGACGCATTACTTCAACTCCAGCGTGGTGGTGCGCGAGTACGCGACCGCCCGAGGTGTGCCCGCCACCGCGGGCCGTACCACGATCGAGGTCAGCGGCGGGGAACTGGTCGCGACGACCGAGTCGGACGGTGTGCCGGTGATCCGCACGACCGCGCGGGTCGGTGACACCGGTACGGCGGTCAACCGTGGCCAGTTGCGCTACATCACGGAGGTCGGCGGACAGAGGCTCAGCGGGATCTATCCGTTCGTGGCGGAACCGGTCGACCCGTTCGAGATCGTGTCACTGGAGTTTCTGGAGCCGGGCCACTCCGTCTATGCTCTCCGCCCCGCCGAGCCGCTGCAGATCGTGTGGGGTTTCTACTCGCCCCGGTCGTCGTTCGCCTATCCCGGTGGGGAGTCGGCAATGGTCTGACGCCTGTCACCGGGTGGAAGGCGGATCGGTGGACGCCGCCTCGGGCGGCAGGGGGAGTGCTCCTCGCGCACGGACCTTCGGTCTCAGGTCGCCGTCCTGTCGAGAAAGCCGACGACGCGGGTGTTGAGGTCGGAGGCCCGGTGCCACGGCATCGCGTGGTGGGAGAGGTCCGGCAGCACCGCGGTCTCCGCGTTCGGCAGGAGGCGTGTGGCGGCGGACGCGATGCGGTGAGGGGGATGGGCCTTGCCGCGCCCGGCGAGGAGCACAAGGGTCGGCGTGGTGAGTGTGCGCAGTAGTCCGGGTCCGGGCTGCTTCCCGGTCACGATCTTCGTGTCCGGGAACTCCGCGGCCAGGCCGTACAGCTGCGGCCAGGCGGGGTCGGTTTCCGCGCCGTCGGTCTCCCACGCCAGGAAGGCCCGCGCCCGCGAGGCCGTCGGCCGGATGAGGGACGGCAGCGCGCGTGCCAGGTATCCCACCCGGAATCCGCCGAAGCACTGCGTCGGATCGAGGAGAACGAGCCGCCGGACCCGCTGGGGCGCGTGCAGGCCGTAGGTCAGGGCGACCCACCCGCCGTAGGAGTGCCCGCACACGGCGGCGTTTCCGACCCCGAGCCCGTCGAGCACCCCGTCCAGCCAGCCGAGCAGGTCGGGGACGCTGCGAGGAGGCCGCTCGCCCCGGACGCTCCGTCCCGGTTCGCCGATGCGGTCCACGGCGTACACCCGGTGCCGGCGTGCGAACTCGGCGACGTTGGCGAACCACATCGCCGCGGTGGTGCCACCGCCGTGCAACAGGATCAGCGGCGGGCCGTCCGCGGGCCCGCACGCGTTCACCCGCGTCGTTCCGTATGCCGACGATAGGTCGATCGGCTCGACCTGGACCGGCCAACGCTCCAGGACCGCGTCGTAGGCGGCGAGGAAGGCCGCGTTCGCGCCGTGGCCGTCATCGGACATGCCTCACCTCAACAGATAACTCGCCAAACAAGAATCTCGCTGAGCGAGATATTGCCATAATATGGCAGCGGCGACGAACAGAGGAAGGTGGCGGACGACGTGAACGAGCAGGACGCCGGGATGCGAGTGGTGCACCTGCTGCGCGCCATCACCATGGAGCTCGACCGGGTCGGGGAGAGATTCGCGGCCCGGCACGCCCTCCACCCGACCGATGTGCGTGCGCTCATCTGTCTCCTGGATGCCGTTCGCACGGGCGCGCCCGCCACCCCGGGAGTGCTGGGGGCGCATCTCGGCCTCAACTCCGCGGGTACCACGGCGGTGATCGACCGTCTGGAAAGACTCGGTCACGTGCGCCGGGAACGCGACACCCGAGACCGTCGGCGTGTGCTGTTGAAAGTGGACGAGAGCGCGGTCGCGCTCGGCTGGAGCTTTTTCGGCCCGCTCATCAACGAGGTGGTCGCCGTCATGAGCCGGTTCGACGCCGCCGACCAGGCGACCGTCGAGCGCTTTCTCAGCGGCGTGCACGAGGCTGTCACCAGCCGGGAGTAGCACCTGCGGCGTCCCTTCGGAGCACTTCGAAGTAGCCGACGGCGTCAAGCCGGGAGCCCGCCGGACGAGGTTCGCGACCGTGCGGGAACAGGCGGCGGGGCAGGACGACCTCCGGGTGGTCTCGCGGCTGTTCGGGGCACTTCGTCGAGTGGGCGCCTAGGGTGGCGTCGTGACGGAAACAGCCGCCACGGGCTACGACTGTCTGTCGTCCTGCCTGGTTCCGGAGAGCGGGCTGCGGACATTCCTGCTGGACTGTTTCGGGATCGCCGAGTCTGAGTTGTTCGTGAGCCATGACGACCGGATCGCCGAGCGGTCGCGGGACATCCCGCAGGACGTGGTGTTCTCCGTGTTCTGCACGTACCGGCAGGTCTTCGGCCACTTCGCGATGGGCTTTGACGTCGGCGTCGAGGGCCGGCCGGCCGAGCGGGTCGGCCGCCGGGAGTTCGCCGAGCGGTTCGCCGCCCACTTCGATACGTACGTGCTGTACGGCGACACCGAACCACCGGGGCTGTGGACGGTGATCCTTGCGGACGGCACCCGCCTTCGCGCCGCGATGGACGAGGAAGACGACCGGTATGTGCTCCACGCGGCCACGGCGCCGATGCCGGGCCTGCCCGAGGTCCGGGTGGACGAGGGCCTGTGGCGGTTCCGATGAGCCTTCGCCGGCCGGCGCTCGGATCCGCCGTATCGGCCCGGTCGAACAGAATCACCGGAGCGTGACCGAAGGCGGAGACCCCTTGGGCGGTCAAGGGGTCCACGGGCGGGACATCGGCCCGGCCGGGCGTCGTGCGCCTGGCGGATCCGGTGGTGCCTCAAACCGTGACGACGACCTTTCCCGGGGCGTGTCCCTCCTCCAGATATCCGATGGCCGCCGGGATCTCCTCGAACGGGTAGTGCCGGTCGATGACCGGGGTGATCTTCTCGTCCTCGATGAGCTCGGTCAGCGTCATCAGGTTCTGCTTGTTCTCCGTGCATCGGGTCGCGTCCGTGAGGGCCATCCTCTGGGACACGAACGGCGACATCGCGAGCACCGAGAACACGTGACCGAGGGGTTGCAGCCATCGGCCGGCCTGCCCACCGACGACGACGTGGGTTCCCCGGGGGGTCAACGCCCGCCGGCACGCCCATGCCGAGCGGCTTCCCGCGATGTCCAGCAGGAGGTCGTGGTGCTCTCCACTCCGGGTGAAGTCCTCCTTGGTGTAGTCGATGACCTCTTTCGCGCCGATCGACCGGACCAGGTCGACGTTACGCGTGCTGCAGACGCCGGTGACCTCCGCGCCGAACGCTCGCGCGATCTGCACGGCGAACGTGCCCACCCCTCCCGACGCCCCGTTGACGAGGACCTTCTGCCCCGGCTGGATTCGTCCGTCGTCGCGCAGGCCCAGCAGGGCGGTGTTGGCCGCCATCGGTACCGACGCCGCCTGCTCGAACGACAGGTTCTTCGGCTTCGGCGCCAGCTCGGATTCCCGGACGCACACGTACTCGGCGAAGCCACCCTGTTCGAGCACCGCGAACACCTCGTCGCCAGGGCGGAACCCCGTCACGTCCTTGCCGACCGCCTCGACCTGCCCGGCCATGTCGGCGCCCAGGATTTCGAGCTTCGGGCTGCGCGCTCCGAGGCCGCCCATCAGACGCGCGATGTACGGCTCGCCTCTCATGTTGTGCCAGTCGTACGGGTTGACGGAGGTGGCCCGCACCCGGACCAGCACCTCGTCGTCGCGGGGGACGGGCTTGTCGACGTCGGTGAGGTCCAGGACGTCAGGTGAGCCGTATGCCCGCAGAACGAACGCCTTCATCGTTTCTCCTCTCGTTGAGGAGCAATGTAGAAGTCCTGCGGGAAGGGCTCATCGGCCGAAAGTACGCCTGTTTGGGGGAAGATCGGCTGGTTCGAATCGGGCCGTTCTGGCGATGAGCCGTGTCGCCTCGGTCGTCATGATCGGGGCATGACCGACGAGCGCACGACGAGACATCTCCCGCTCCCGGGGACGCCGCGAAGCGGCCGCCCGGCAGACGGCCGGAACGGCGCGGGGACCTCCCCCGCAGCCTCCGCCACGAGGGCGGGATGGCTCCTGCCCACCGCGCTGATCCTGCTCAGCGCCGTTCCCATGGCCGCGGGCGCCGTGCGCCTCGACGAGCTGGCAGGTGGTGCGGCGATCACGCCGGAGAACGCGCGGTTCTTCGCGGCCCCCCTTCCCGTGGTGGCGCATATCGTGTGCGTCAGCCTGTACAGCGTTCTGGGGGCCTTCCAGTTCGCCCCGGGTTTTCGCCGGCGGAGGCCCGGCTGGCACCGCGCCGCCGGGCGGCTCCTGATCCCGTGCGGACTCGTCGCAGCGGCCACCGGCCTGTGGATGACCCTGTTCTATCCCCGCCCCGTCGGCGACGGCGATCTCCTCGCCGGCTTCCGGCTCGTGTTCGGCACGGCCATGATCATGGCCATTCTCCTCGGCCTCGCCGCGATCCGACGGCGGGACATCGCCCGGCACCGCGAATGGATGATCCGCGGTTACGCGATCGGGCAGGGGGCGGGCACGCAGGCGCTGACCCATCTGCCGTGGTTCCTGATCGCCGGCACCCCCGGAGAGCTTCCCCGGGCCCTACTGGTGGGCGCCGGGTGGGTGATCAACCTCGCGGTGGCCGAATGGTTCATCCGCAGGCGGCCGCTCAGTTCGCCCCGCACTTCCGCGAGCGGTTTCGCGGGCCGGTGACGGGGGACTCGGTGGAGACGGCAGGCGGGCCCCGATCCGCCACCGTCGCCGGTCACGGCGCGGGAGACCCGGATCTCGCCGATCAGTTCCTGATCCGGTTGGTCTCGTAGGCCCACATGGCGATCTCGACCCGGTTGCGGGCGCCCAGCTTGGCCAGCAGGCTGGCGATGTGGGACTTCACCGTGCTGAGGGAGATGTGCAGCTCGTCGGCGATCTCGCTGTTGGTCCGTCCGCGTGCCACGGTGGCCAGGATCTGTTCCTCCCGGGCCGTGAGCGCCTCGATGGGGCGCACCGGCGGCGTGGCGGGCACGGTGCGGGCGAAGGTTCCCAGCAGTCGTGCGGTGACGCTCGGGGCGATGAGCGCGTCGCCGTTCGCGGCGGCGTGGACGGCCTGGGAGAGCAGGTCGGCTCCGGCGTTCTTGAGCAGAAAACCCCGGGCACCGGCTCGCAGCGCGGCGTAGACGTACTCGTCGAGGTCGAAAGTGGTGATGACGACGACGGCGAGGGGGTCCTTGATGCCCGGCCCGGCGAGGGAGCGGGTGGCTTCGATGCCGTCGAGGCCGGGCATGCGGATGTCGAACAGGCACACGTCAGGGCGTAGGCGCCGCGCGAGCTGGACGGCCCGCCACCCGTCGGCGGCTTCGCCGACGACCTCGATGTCCGGCTGGGCGTCGAGGATCATGGTGAGCCCGGTGCGGACGATCTCCTGGTCGTCGGCGACGAGCACCCGGATGCTCACGTCACCGCTCCGGTTCGGGGCAGTACGGCGGTCACGGTCCAGCCCCGATCCGGGGCGGGGCCGGCTTCGCAGGTGCCGCCCAGCAGGTCGGCGCGTTCGATCATGCCGATGAGCCCGTATCCCGGTGACCCGGCCGAGCGTACGAGGCCGCCGTCGCCGTCGTCGCTCACCCGCAGGCGCACCGATGTGTCGTCGGCGGCGACGCGAACCTCGATGCGGGTGGCGTGACGGGCGTGCCGCCGAGCGTTGGTGACCGACTCCTGGGCGATGCGGTAGATCGCAGCCTCGATCGGCAGGGGAAGCTCACCGATGTCGTCGGAGATCTCCACCTCGACGGACGGGCCGGAACGGCCCGGGCTCGCGAGCTGTCCGAGGTCGGTGATGCGACGGACGGGAGCCGACTCCGCGGGCTGGTCCCGGCGCAGCAGGCGGACCATGGCGCGCATCTCGTCGAGGGCCTGTGCCGCCTCGGCCTCGATCACGTGGAGCGCCTCGGTCGCGGAGTTCGGCCGCGACGCCGAGGTGGCGATGCCCGCCTGTGCCCGGATCGCCATCGCCGAGATGTGATGGGCGACGGTGTCGTGCAGGTCGCGGGCCAGCCGTTCGCGTTCGAGCAGCTTGATCTGGTCGAGCTCGCGCATTCTCGCCCCGGCACGGTAGCGGAGCGCCCCGCCCAGGGC
Source organism: Streptosporangium sp. NPDC049644 (assembly GCF_040675205.1). Classification (NCBI taxonomy): domain Bacteria; kingdom Bacillati; phylum Actinomycetota; class Actinomycetes; order Streptosporangiales; family Streptosporangiaceae; genus Streptosporangium; species Streptosporangium sp. NPDC049644. The sequence goes on from NZ_JBFAOJ010000001.1 coordinate 131,207, forward strand.
GATGGCCGAGAACGTGACGGCGAACGCGCCGCCCGCGTCGCCGAGGGTGAGGCGGCCGGAGAGCAGCGAGAGGGAGACCACGACTATCATGATCGCCAAACCGATCGCGGCCTCGCGTCCCGAACCCCACCGGAACAACGAGTACAGCAAGACCAGCACGTACACCATCGTGTACGCATCCAGGGGGTCGCCGTTCGTCAGCAGCGGGGCCAGGCTCGTGACGGCGAAGGCGATCACGACCATCAGCAGCGGGTTGGTCCGGCGCCACAACAGCGTGGGCGTCAGCCCGACGGTGACGGTCACCGAGACGGCCCGCCACGGAAGATCGGGCCGCAGGACTCCTTCGAGCACCGCGGCCGCCATGAGTACTCCTACGAGCGCCCAGTCCCGCCAAGCCCGCGGCGGCGGGTTGGGAGGTCGGGGCTCGTCCCATACGGAGCGAAGAAGGGCGAGCACCTGAACATGGTACGAAAGTCCACGCTGCTCGGGGCGGCCCAAAGTACAAGAGGCGCATTTCACCGTCGCGTGGCCCCGACAGGTGGGAGCGCGTGTGGCGGCGCGGCCGTACCGCGCGCCGCACAGCGGCGCTAAAGATCTTGAAAAAGATTTGAGCGGGCTGTCGAATCGGGACGGTCCCGTTCGAAGCGTAGTCAGAGGGCCGGGAGGAACACCCGAGAGCCGGCCCGTGACTCGTGAGGAGAACGGCCATGACCCAGCAGACGACGAGGGCCGCGCACCCGGTGACCTGCGACCCGCGTACCGGTGTCACCAGGTCGCTGCTGGGCTACGGGATCATCGCCGGGCCGCTGTACGTCGGGGTGTCCCTGGCCCAGGCGCTGACCCGGGAGGGGTTCGACCTCTCCCGCCACGCATGGAGCCTGCTGGCCAACGGCGACCTCGGCTGGATCCAGATCACCGACTTCGTCGTTACCGGGCTGATGGTCATCGCCTGCGCGGTCGGCCTGGGCCGGGCCCTGGCCGGTGGACGCGGCGCGACCTGGGCTCCCCGGCTCGTCGGAACGTACGGGGTGAGCCTGATCGGCGCGGGAATCTTCCGGGCGGATCCGGCGATGGGCTTCCCGGTGGGGACGCCGGAGGGGCCCGGGGAGGTGAGCCTGTCCGGGATGCTCCACTTCGCCTGCGGCGCAGTAGGTTTCCTGTGCGTGATCGTGACCTGTTTCGTCATCGGCCGCAGGTTCGCCGCCGCGGGCCGTACCGGGTGGGCGCTTTACTCCCGGCTCACCGGCGGGTTGTTCCTCGCGGCCTTCGCCGCCATCGCGACCAGTGCGGGTGCTCCGTGGGCCAACCTGGTCTTCGTCTCCGGGATCGTGATCATCTGGGCCTGGCTCTCGGCCCTGTCCCTGCACCTGTACCGGCACACCGCCCCCCGGCACGCCTGAACACACCAAACCCCCCGCACCACACCGTCAAGAAAACAAGATCGAAGGAGACGTCCGATGCGATACATGATCATTCTCAAGGTCACCAGCCAGCCCACCACCCCGCCGCCGGTGGAGTTGATGGAGGCCATCGCCAAGCTCGGCGGGGAGGCCACCGCGGCCGGGGCGTTGCTCGACACCGCCGGGTTGGCCCCGAGCGCGCAGGGCGCGCGGGTCGCGATCACCGGGGACAGGCTGAGCGTCACCGACGGCCCGTTCGCCGAGGCGAAGGAACTGATCAGCTACGCGCTCTACCAGGTCCGCTCGAAGGAGGAGGCCGTCGAGTGGACCTCCCGCTTCCTGAAGGTCCACCGCGATCACTGGGCGGGTTGGGAGGGTGAGGCCGACGTGCTGCGCGTCTTCGGCCCCGAGGACTTCGCCGCCCCCGCCTGATCTCACCACCGTGCGCGAACCCCCGGCCGGAAACCCCGGCCGGGGGTTCGCGCGTCCGGACACGCACTCACGGGCTGGACGCGTACACCGGGAGTCGTTCGCGGGATCGCCGGTACCGGCGGCGGGCGAGGTCAGGCGTCCCCCGGAAAGGAGCGCGCGGCCGTGACCTCCACTCGGGGCCGTGGGATCCGGCTGATACCGTCTCCCAGGATCGGAGAGGCGGACGATGAGTTTTGGTGAGTTGACCGTGCCCAGCGGCCTGGAGCAGGTCATCGGTCCGGAGGAGCTCTTCTTCTCCACGACGGACCGGCGCGGGTTGATCCGCAGCGGGAACTCCGTCTTTGTCCGGACCTCCCGGTTCTCCCTGGACGAACTCACCGGAGCGTCGCACAGCATCGTGCGCCACCCCGACATGCCGGCCGGAATCTTCCAGTTGCTGTGGGACCGCATGCTCGCCGGGCGCCCGGCGGGGGCCTACGTGCGGAACCTGGCCAAGGACGGCAGTCACTACTGGGTTTTCGCCACCATGACGCCCTCGGCAGAGGGTTTCCTGTCGGTTCGAATGGCACCGCGGGCCGGACTGTTCGAGGAGGTCAAGCGCATATACAAGTATGTCGCCGACGTCGAACTCGAAGCGGCCGAGCACGACCGGATGAACCGGCGTGACGTGGCGCTGGCCGGCAGGGAGCAGATCGAGCGGCTGCTGGGAGAACTCGGGTTCGGCTCGCACGACGACTTCCTCACCGAGGCGCTGACCGCGGAGGTGGCGGCGCGCGGCCGGTTGGCCTCCGCGACCTATGCCCGGCCCTGGGCACAGGGACCGATCGCGGAGGTGCTGGCCGGGGTCGGAACGCTGGAGACGCTACTGACCGGCCTGGTGGAGCGGCTGGAGGGCTACCGGGTGTTCAGCGACCGGCTCATCCGGTCGTCCAACCAGGTGCTCGACGTCGCCCGCCGGCTCGACGAGGTGGTCGCCAGAGCCCAGGTCGCCTCCGAGACGGTCGCCGACACCGTACCGGTGCTGAGCAACGTCGCCCGGGTGATGGCCACGCCGACGGGCACCGCGACGGTCACCCTGGAGCGGCTGGTGCCCAGGCTCGCCGCGCTGCGCTCGTACGTCACGGACCTGCGCTTCCGGATCGTGCTGGCGAGCCTGCACAACGACATGGTCGCCGCGTTCGCGGCCGAGGTCGCGGACGGTCTCGCGCCGCCCACGTCGCTGAGCGAGGTGCCCCAGCTCTGCGACGCCGTGCAGGAGAGCGTGCTGGAGATGTCGGCCAGGGCACAGCAGGTGAACCGGACACTGCGCGAGATCGTCGCCGAGATCGCCGAGGCGGGCGAGCGGCTCACGGAGTTTCGCTGGTTCCTTGGGAAGTGGCGGATGCTCGTCCTGCGTCACCGGGTCGAGGACGCACTCGGTGACCTGGTGCGGCCGATCGACGACGAGTTCGCCGCGATCTGGGACGGTCTGGACATGCTGCACGCGCTGGGCAGGGAGTTCGAGTCCTCGGCCGTGCCGTTCGATGTCCGGGAGCTGGAGGCGCAGGTGGCCCGGATCAGGGTCGCGGCCACCGAGTACCGCGACGCGTGCTGAGCCGGATTCGGGCCGATCCTCGGGAAGTAGGACGCATGGACCACAATCGGTCTCGTGCAGTTCGGAATCCTGGGGCCGTTGGAGGTGCGGACGGAGGAGGGGGAACCCGTCTCCGTCGGCGGCCCCCGGTCGCGTGCGCTGCTGGTGCTGCTCCTGCTTGACGCGGGCCGGCCGGTCAGCGTGGACCGGTTGATAGACGGGCAGTACGGTGGCGATCCTCCGGCCGGTGCGGCCAACGCGATCCAGGCCCAGGTGTCCCGGCTCCGCCGCGGTCTGCCGCCCGGCCTGATCACCTTTCACCAGGCCGGATACCGGCTCGCGATCGACCCCGAGGACGTCGACGCGTACCGGTTCGAGCGGCTCGCGCGCGAGGGGCACAGGCTGCTGACAGCGGGCCGGCATGAGCATGCCGCGAAGGTGCTCAAAGAAGGACTGGCACTGTGGCGAGGGCCCGCGCCGGCCGGCACGCCGCAGGCGGCCCGGCTGGAAGAGCTACGGCTGGCGGCGCGGGAGGAACTGGTCGAGGCCGAGCTGGCGCTCCCGGAGGGCACCTCGATAGCCGAGTTGCGGCAGCTGGCGGCCGAGAACCCGTTGCGCGAGCGGCTGTGGGGCCAGCTCATGCGGGCGCTGCACGCCTCCGGGCAGCAGGCCGCGGCGCTGGCCGTCTTCGACGAGGTCAGGCGGCTGCTGGCGGACGAGCTCGGTGCCGACCCGTCGCCGGAACTGGCGGCGCTTCACCTGGCGATCCTGCGCGGCGCGGAGCGGCCCGGGCAGACGGTACGGCACCGGCTGCCCGCGCAGCTCACCGGTTTCGTGGGCCGCGAGGCCGAACTGGACCGGATCGACTCGCTACGGGACTCCCGCCTGATCACCCTGACCGGTACCGGCGGCACCGGCAAGACGAGGCTGGCCATCGAGGCGGCCCGCCGCCGGACGCGGGACGTGTGCTTCGTCGACCTGTCCCCGCTCGACGACGGAGGTCAGATCCCCCTGGCGGTGCTCGGCGCGCTCGGTCTGCGCGAGGCGGGTCTGCGGCCGCCGATGCCGGGCCGGTTCGACCCCGCGGGCAGGCTCGTGGCGGCCCTGGCAGACCAGGAGCTCCTGCTCGTCCTGGACAACTGCGAACACGTGATCGCCCCGGCCGCGGCGCTCGTCCGGCGGCTGCTCGACGCCTGCCCGGGGCTGGCCGTGCTGGCCACCAGCCGCGAGCCGCTCGGGCTCACCGGTGAGGTGCTCGTCCCGCTCTCGCCGCTGGCCGTACCGCCCCCCGGCACGGACCTGGACGACGCACTCGGCTATCCCTCGGTGCGGCTGTTCATGGAGCGAGCCGCCGCGGTACGTCCCGGCTCCGTCGTGAGGGCCGAGGTCGCCGAGATCTGCGGCATGCTGGACGGGCTGCCGCTGGCCATCGAGCTGGCGGCGGCGAGGCTGAGGTCGTTCACCATCGAGGAGATCGTCGCGCGCCTGAAGGAGTACGGCCGGTTCACGCTGCTGTCACGCGGTGATCGCACCGCGGCGGCACGGCACCGGACGCTGCACGCGGTGGTGGACTGGAGTTGGAGCCTGCTCAGCCCCGAGGAGCAGGTATTGGCCGCGCGGTTCTCGGTGTTCTCCGGCGGCTCGTCCCTGGAGGCCGTCGAACGGGTCTGCGGATCCGGCGAGGTGCTGGCCGACCTGGTGGACAAGTCACTCATCGAGGCAGACGACGGCCGTTACCGGATGCTCGACACGATCCGTCTGTTCTGTGCGGAGCGGCTGGTCGAGGCGGGGGAGTGGGAGCGGGTGCGTGCCGAGCACGCCGCCCACTTCCTGGAGCTGGCACAGCGCGCCGACCCGTGGTTGCGCCGGGCCGAGCAGCTCGAATGGCTGGCCCTGCTCTCCGCGGAGCAGAGCAACCTGCGGGCCGCGCTGGGCCGTGCCGTATCGGACGATCCTGAGACGGCGCTGCGGCTGATCGCGGCCCTGGCGGCGTACCAGTGGCTGAGCGGGCGGCGGGAGCAGGCGGTCTCGCCGGCGCTCCGGCTGCTCGAACGGTTCGGCACCGAGCCGCCCGAAGGGCTGGAGGAGGAGTACGTCCTGTGCGTGTTGCAGGCCGTACCGCATGTCCTGCCGGCGCAGTGGGCGCGGGCCGAGGAGATCATGCGATCACTGGACCGGGAGCTGCGCCACCCCTTCACGTCCGTGCTGTGGGGCATGGTCGCGGGGCCACCGGCTCCCGGATCCGGCCTGATGCGGGAACGGCTGCTCGGCTCCGACCCGTGGAACCGAGCCGTGGCCATGCTCGGGGCGTCCCTGGTGCACCTGCTCGACGGCCACGTGGCCGAGGCCGAGGGAGAGCTGGAGTCGACGCTGGCGAGCTTCCGTTCCGTGGGCGAGCGCTGGGGGATGGCGCAGGGGCTCGACTGGCTGGGAGTGATCGCCGGCTGGCGGGGGGACTGGGCGCGGGCCAGGCGGCTGTGGGGGGAGGCCCTGGACCTGCACGAACAGCTCGGCGCTGTGGACGAGATGGTGGACGTGCTCTGCCGGAGGGCCGACGGGCTGCTGCGCGAGGGCGATGTGCTCGCGGCTCGCGCCGACCTGCGGCGCGCCACCGAGCTGGCGCGCCGGACGGGCGCGTCGCACCGATCGTCGCCGATCGAGCTGGGCTGGGGCGAACTCGCCCGGCGGTGCCACGATCACACACGGGCGCGCGAGCACTACACGGCGGCGCTAAAGGCCGCCGGCCCGGGCGGCTACGCCACCGAGAGCGTCGCGCCGCTGGTGCTCACCGCGCTGGGACGGCTGGCCGAGGCGGAAGGCGACCGCGCGGAGGCCGGACGCCGGCACGGCGAGGCGCTCGCGCTGGCGCGCACATCACCGGCGGTGACGACGGATCTCGCCCAGGTCACCGAGGGATACGCGGGGCTTGCCCTGTTCGAAGGCGCGGCGGAGCGGGCCGCGTTCCTGCTCGGGGTGGGGGTGGCGTTGCGCGGTGCGGCCGTCACCGGCGACCCTGACGTCGCGCGGGTCGCCGCGGGCGCCACCGAGCTCATCGGCGCGGAGGCCTTCGCTGCGGAGTTCGCCAGGGGCGCCGCGCTGAGCCGGGACGACGCGCTGACGGCCATCTCCTGACCGTCAGCCGGCTGTCACCGGTCTGTCAGCGCTCCCGGCGAGGCTCGGAGACATGAGAAACAGCAACGTCCTGATCTCCGGTGCCGGTATCGGCGGTCCCGCTCTCGCCTACTGGCTCAACCGCTACGGCCACACCGTGACCGTGGTCGAGAAGGCCCCCGCCCTGCGCCTCGGAGGCCAGGCGGTCGACTTCAAGGGCGAGACCCACCTGTCGGTGCTGGAGCGGATGGGCATCCTGGAAGACGTGCGGCGGTCGCAGACCGGCGGGACCGACCAGGAGATCGTCGACGCGAACGGCCGCAGGCTGGCGGTGATGCCCGGCGAGTTCAGCGGTGGCGAACTGGAGATCCCGCGCGGGGAGTTGTCCCGGCTGCTGTACGACAGGACGCTCGCCGCCGGGTGCCGGTACGTCTTCGGCGACTCCATCACCTCGCTCGCCGAGACCGAGGGCGGCGTCCACGTCACGTTCGAGCACGGCGCTCCGCGGACCTTCGACCTGGTGGTGGGCGCGGACGGCATCCACTCGGGCGTTCGCCGGCTGGCCTTCGGCCCCGAGTCCGACCATGTCCGCTTCCTGGGCCACTACTACGCCCTGGCCGACCTTCCGCGGCGCTTCGGGAAGACCGCGAAAATGTACAACGAGCCCGGCAGGATGGTCGCCGTCGGGGGACCCGGAGCCGATGTTTTCTTCGCCTTCGCCTCGCCGCGGCTGGACTACGACCGCTACGACGCCGAGGCGATGAAGCGGATCGTGATCGACGCCTACGCCGGGATGGGCTGGCAGACCCCCGCGATCCTCGACGCGGTACGGCAGGCGGACGGCTTCTACCTCGACTCGATCAGCCAGGTCCGGATGGAGCGCTACGCCAAGGGGCGCGTCGTGCTGCTCGGTGACGCCGCCTACGGCAACACGCTGGGCGGTTTCGGCACCGGCCTGGCCATGGTCGGCGCGTACGTGCTGGCCGGAGAGCTCGCGGCGGCGGACGGGGACCATCGGGTCGCCTTCCGGCGCTATGAGGAGGGGTTCCGCGGCTACGCCAGAATCGCCAGGAACGGCAACGCCGGCCCCTTCCTCGCCCCCGGCACCCCGGGCCGGATCCGGATGCGCAACCGGGTTTTTCGCTACGGATTCCTGCTGAAGCCGATGCTGTGGCTGACCGACAGGTTCGCGACCGACATAACCCTCAAGGACTACCCGTCGATGGTGCGCCGCTGACCCGGCGCGGGGCAGGCGGAGGGTGCCGGGGCGTCCTCGTGGTCGAGCGGCGCGTACATCGCGCTCCGCCTGTCGAAGAGTCCCACCGTGACGAAGTAGACGTTGGCGATCACCATGAGTGTGATCGACGTGCCGGCGTACAGCGCGGTGCCGAGCGCGGGGACGGCGTCGACCGGCAACGTGTAGGCCATGACCACGCGCGCCGCGGAGTCGAGGAGGGTGCCGGCGCCCCACAGGACGGTCGTGACCCGCCAGGCCCTGCGGAAGCGGGGGAGCCGTTCCCACAGCGCGTCCCATGGCTCGCCGGTGCCGCGGACGGGGAACCTGTGCTCCAGCAGCGGCCGGCTGAACAGGAAGGTGAGCGGCATCCCGACCCGCAGGCTGGCCAGGAACCAGAGTCCGACGACGGCCGTCAGCCACCCTTCCCTGGCGAGCAGGAACCGCTCGCTACCGCTGATCAGCGAGGCCCCCACGCCCAGCACCATCATGGCCGTCATGAAGACGGAGAGCCCGTCGACCCGGCGTTCCCTGACCAGCGTGTGGACGCCCATGGCCGCGGGCGCCACGCTCGTGACGAGCAGGGACAGGTAGACGCTCATCCCGGCCGAGCGCAGCACGTAGTACAGGGCGGCCGGTACGAGCAGGTCGACCAGCAGGCGCAGCAGCGTGCGCCGCCTGCTCGGGACGCTCACGGCCCGCTCCTGGTCGCCAGGTCGAACAGCGTCGCCAACTCCTCGGCGCAGGCGGCGAGGTCGAGATCGGGTCTGGCCTCCAGCAGGAACGGCAGGCCGTCCAGGGCGCGTTGCACGGTCGCCGCCATGACGAAGGTGTCGAAGTCGCGGAACTCGCCGCCGCGCTGCCCGTCGCGCAGGATGCGCTGGAGGTGGCCGAGGACCTCGTTCTCGTCGCCCTCGTCGTAGGAACGGCTCGCTCCGCCCTCGTCGCGGAAGTTGAGGAAGATCTCCATCATCGCCCGCATCCGTGCGCGGTTGTCCGCGATGTAGGCGACCAGCGCGGTGATGTAGGTGCGCAGCGCGTCACGGGCACAGGTCACGCCGGCCATCCGCCCGGCCATGAACCGTCCGATGTGCTCGTGGAACTCGGCGACGGCCGCGCTCATCAGCTCGTCCTTGCCGGCGAAGTGGTACGAGATCAGGCGGGTGCTGCTCAGGCCCGCCCGTTCGGCGATCCGGGCGAAGGACGTCTGGCCGTAGCCGAGTTCGGCGATCGTTTCGATGGTCGCCGCGATGATCTGGGCGCGCCTGGCCGCGCCGGTGAAGGAGCGCTCGGCGGATGTTTCCCCGCTCTTTTTTACTTGCATGAGTAAAAAATACGTTATACGAGTAACGCGAGCAAGCATGCCGGGCCCGGTAAGGACGGCTGTCCCGTCCGGTTCGCGGTCCGTGCGCGCCCGCGCCGTGTCCGCGCTGTGTCCGCGCCGTGTCCGCGCCGTGTCCGGGGTCTCGGGCGACGGGATCGAGAGGTGTCGCGGGTGCGGGCGAGATGGTTGGATCGGGAGACATGGTGGTCGGTGAGTCTCATCGGGTGGTCGAGGCGGTCTGGCGGATCGAGTCCACACGGGTGATCGCGGGGCTTGCCCGGATGGTGCGCGATGTCGGCCTGGCCGAGGAACTCGCGCAGGACGCGCTGGTCCTCGCGCTTGAGCAGTGGCCGAAATCCGGCGTACCGGATAATCCCGGAGCCTGGCTCATGCTGACCGCCAAGCACCGGGCGATCGACCTGCTCCGCCGCAGGACCCGCTACGAGCACAAGCTCGAAGAGGTCGGCCGGGACGTGGAGATCCGTCAGGAGGCGGCCGAGGCCGAGTTGGACGACGCCCTCGACGACCACATCGGTGACGACGTGCTGCGCCTGCTCTTCACCGCCTGCCATCCGGTGCTGTCCACCGAGGGGCGTCTGGCGCTCACCCTGCGCCTGCTCGGCGGCCTGACCACCGAGGAGATCGCGCGGGCCTTCCTGGTGCCGGAACCGACGGTCGGGCAGCGGATCTTCCGGGCCAAGCGCACCCTCGCCGAGAAGCGGGTGCGCATCGAGATGCCGGCCCCGGCCGAGCTGGGCGAGCGCCTCGCGTCGGTGCTGGAGGTCGTCTATCTCATCTTCAACGAGGGCTACTCGGCGACCGCCGGTGACGACTGGACGCGTCCCTCACTCTGCGAGGAGGCGCTGCGCCTGGGCCGGATCCTGGCGGGTCTGATGCCGCGGGAGGCCGAGGCGCACGGCCTGGTCGCCCTGATGGAGATCCAGGCGTCGCGCCTCCGGGCCAGGACGGGGCCGGACGGCGAGCCGGTCCTGCTTCCCGACCAGGACCGGAGGCTGTGGGACCGGCTGCTGATCCGCCGGGGACTGGAGGCGCTCGAACGTGCCGAGGCGCTCGGCACGCTCGGTCCCTACGGCCTGCAGGCCGCGATCGCCGCCTGCCACGCCCGCGCGCGGTCCACCGACGACACCGACTGGGAACGGATGGCCGCCCTCTACCGGGTGCTCGCCCACCTCACCCCCTCACCCGTGGTGGAGTTGAACCGTGCGGTCGCGGTGAGCAGGGCGTACGGCCCGGCGCGGGGTCTGGAGATCGTGGACGGGCTGGCGGCGGAGCGCGCGCTGAGGGGCTATCCGCAACTGCCCGCCGTACGGGGTGATCTGCTCGCGAGACTGGGCCGCCTCGACGAGGCGCGCGAGGAGTTCGAAAGGGCCGCCGAACTCACCCGCAACGAGCGCGAGCGGACCCTCTTCCTGACCCGGGCGGCCGCCGCCCGGGGGTGAGCGAACGACGTCAGGGGCGGTCCGGGACCTCGAACCTGCTCCTGCCCTCCCGCTCCAGCCAGGTGGCGAAGTCCATGAGGTCGGGATGCAGCGCGCGCAGGGCGGGGATGTCGGCCCGCCAGCCGCCGAAGGACTCGGCCCGGGTCACGTCGTCGACGTTCACGCCGGTTTCCCTGAGCCTCTCGGGGGAGACGGGCTCGGTGGAGAGCGGGCGCCCGACGGCCTCCTCGATGGCGGTGACCAGCTGCGGCCGGGTCAGCTCGTCACCGGCGAGCTCGATGGCCTTGCCCAGGTAGCCGCCGGGGTCGGCGAAGGCCAGTCCGGCGAAGGCCCCGATGTCGGTCACGGCGATGAGCTGGATCGTGGAGTGCGGCGGAATGATCCTGATCAGCGGGGTCTCGCCGAACACCCCGAACGGTCCCGAGGTGTGGTTCTCCATGAACATCACCGGACGCAGGATCGTGTACGGCAGGCCGAGCGCGCGGATGTGCTGCTCGATCTCCCATTTGGTGTCCCAGTGGCTGATGCCGGTGTCCTGGTCCACGCCGCCGACCGAGGTGTAGACGAGGTGTTCGACCCCGGCCGCGAGTGCCGCCTCGGCCACGTTCACCCCGCACCGCACCTCGTCGTCGCCGAAGTGCGGAGGCGCGGCCGCCGGTTGGACGCTGAAGACGCCGTGGACGCCCTCGGCCGCCGCGTCCAGCGATGCCCGGTCGCGCATGTCGCCCTTGACGAGCTCGGCACCCGCCCCGGCGAGTGCCTGCGCGGCCTCGGCCGACGGGTCCCTGACCAGGGCCCTGACCTGCCAGCCGTCGGCCAGCAGTCGTCTCGCCGTGGCACCGCCTTGCTTGCCGGTGGCTCCGGTGACCAGGACGACCTTCTCTGAATGGGGCATGTCTCTCCCATGGCTAGAATGTGGAGCACTGCTCCGATATTAAGCGGAGCGGTGCTCCTTTTGTCAATGCCTGGAGAGCACATCGCATGGCCGAGGTGATGCGCGCCGACGCGCGCCGCAATTACGAGCAGTTGCTGGCCGTTGCCAGGGAGGCCTTCGCCGAGCACGGGACCGACGCCTCGCTACGGGACGTCGCCCGCCGGGCGGGCGTCGGCATCGGCACCCTCTACCGGCACTTCCCCACTCGGGAGGCCCTGCTCGAAGCCCTCATGAGCAGTGGCTTCGACGCCCTCCGGAGCAGGGCGGAAGAGTTGCTGGCCGCGTCCTCGCCCCGTGACGCGCTGCTCGTCTGGCTGCGCGAGCTGGCCGTCGGCTCGACCACCTACCAGGGTCTTCCGGCGTCGGTCATGGCCGCGCTGCGGGAGGAGGGTTCCGAACTGCACGCCTCCTGTCACGCGATGCGCGCCTCCGGGGGCCGGCTTCTCGCGCGGGCCCAGGAGTCCGGTGCGGTCCGCGCCGACCTCGTCATCGGCGAACTCCTCGCCCTGGTGGCGGGCATCGCCTGGGCGAGCGAGCAGTCGACCGGCCACGACCTGATCGAGCGTCTGCTCTCCCTGTCCGCCGCAGGCTTCGCCGCGGACCGGTCGCCGGGCTCCGCTCCGGCCTGACCGGGGGCGTCCGTGCGCGGACGATCGAGTCTTCGGGGCAGGGAGGGGCCTACCTGGGGGCGTCCCAGGTGTTCGACGGGCGCTGGCCGGTCGGCACGGCCGGGCTGAACCGTACGGGCAGGGCCTCCAGGCTGCGAACCCACAGCGAAGGGCGCCACCGTAGCGCGTCCGGTTTCACGGTGAGATAGACGTCGGGCAACCGGTCGAGGAGGACCTCCACGGCCGTCTTGGCGATGATCTCGCCGAGCTCGGGCGCGGGGAAGGGACAACCGTACTCGCCGTGGCCGAAGGACAGATGCGCCCGGTTGGCGCCGGAGCCGGCATGGGCGGCCGGTTGCACCTGCGGATCGGCGTTGGCCGCGGCGACACCGAGCACCAGCATGTCGCCCCGGCGGATGCGCCGCCCGGCCAGCTCGCAGTCCTGCACGGCCCAGCGGGAGGGCATGTTCGGCGCGGGCGGGTCCTTCCACAGCACATCGTTCAGTGCCTCGCCGACGCTGCTGCGGCCGCCCTGCAGGCTCATCGAGAAGTGGTCGTCCACCAGCATCAGCCGCAGGGTGCTGCCGATCCAGTTGGAGCAGTTGTCATGGGAGGAGATCAACACCATGATCAGATCCAGGACGATCTCCTCGTCGGCGAGCCGCGCGGAGTGTGCCAGCATGTGCGAGGTGAGGTCGTGGCCCGGCAGGGCGCGCTTGTCGGCGATGAGCCGGCTCACCTTGTCCAGAATCCGGGGAAGCGCCGTGGGGGCCTCCTCGCTCCCGCTCAGCACGTGGTTGACGTCCTCGACCAGCTCCGGCAGGTCGGTCTCCGCCAGCCCGAACAGCCGGGTGATGACCTGAGCCGGAATCCGGTCGGCGTACTGGGAGATCAGGTCGGTCTGGCCGTCCCCGGAGAACTCGTCGATCGCGCGGTCGGCGACCTGCTCGCAGATCAGGGCCAGCTCGGTGCGGTCGACGCTGTCCAGCGCGTCGCTGATGGGGCCGATCCGCCGCTGGTGCTCGGCCCCCTCGGCGTACATCACGGACGGCTGCCATGTCACGTACGGGCGCGTCGGCCAGTCAGGGGGGAGGTGGTCCTGCAGGTTCCAGCGCCTGGGGTCGCGGCTGAACAACTGCGGCTGGCTGGTGACATGGTGCAGCTCGCGATAACCGATCACGTACCAGACGGGCATGCCGTCGAGGAGAACGGGGACGACGGGTCCGTGCTCGCGGCGCATCTCCTGGAACAGCGCGGTCGGGTCGTCGCCGATCAGTGACGCGTGCAGTCGTACGGCATCGGCGTGGTCGGGGTATCCCTCCAGCGGCTCCCGTCCCCGCCCGGGATGCTGCGATGTGGGCGAGGCGGCCGACGGGTCTGTGGAGTCGGGCAGGGGAGGGGAGTTCGTCACGGCATGCTCTCTCGGGCGGGCGACTGGTCGTAGGTGCGGGTGAGGTGCTCGATGAGCGTGATCAGCACGTGCTTGGACGAGGACCGCTCTCTCGCGTCGCAGTCGATGAGCGGGACCTCGGGCGACAGTGCCAGCGCCTCGCGTACCGAATCCAGGGTGGGCCCGTCGGTGAAGCGGTTGACCGCGACGACGAACGGGGTCCGGTGGTGCTCCAGCCGGTCGATGGAGTACCAGGAGTCCTCCAGGCGGCGGGCGTCCACCAGCACGACCGCGCCCAGACTGCCGGCGAACAACTGGTCCCACACGAACCAGAACCGCTGCTGACCGGGCGCGCCGAACAGGTAGAGCACCTTGCTCGCGTTCAGCGTGATCCGGCCGAAGTCGAAGGCCACCGTGGTGGTCGACTTGGTCCGTACCTGACTGGCGTCGTCGATGCCCACGCTCGCCTGGGTCATGACCTCCTCGGTGCTCAGCGGGCGGATCTCGCTCACCGAGCCGACCATGGTGGTCTTTCCCGCCCCGAATCCGCCGACGATCACGATTTTCAGGGCGTCCGCGGCGGTCGTGCGCAGCGGCGTTCGCACGGTGGCCGCCATCTGGTCAGAGGTTGTGGAGTGCAACGAGCACCTGCCTCAGGATTTCGGGATCCGGTCGTTCGGCCTGTGCGGCGATCGACGGATGACGGACGGTGATACGACCGGTGTCCAGCAGGTCGCGCAGCAGGATCTTCACCACGCTGACCGGCAGTCGCAGCTCCGCCGAGATCTCCACCACCGCCGTCGGCCGCTGGGCCATCCGCAGGATCCTGATGTGCTCGGACTGCATACCGGGGGTGGGGGCGCACTCGCTGACGATGAGGGAGACGGAGTCGAAGGTCTTCTCGTCGGCGCTGGTGCGCCCCCCGGTGACCGTGTAGAGCCGGTCCGGGTCTTCTCGGTCGATGGCTCGCCGTGTCATCCGCGGTCGTCGCTGTTCTCCGTTTGCCGCGGTGCCGCGGTGAGGTAGACCCCGATCTGCTCCACCAGTTCGTTCATGTTGTGCGCGATGAGCCCCACCTCGCCGTCCTCCTCGGCCACCACGGCCAGGTGGGCGCCGTCCCCGGCCGGCACGATGAGCAGCAGTCCGCCGGCGAACTCCACCATCGCCTGCCCCGCTCCGATGCCGTCCCCGAACTCGGCGGAGGCGCTCAGCGAGAGGCTCTGGATCCCGGCGGCCAGGGCGGAGAGCTGGTCGGCCCCGTCCCGGCCGAGGCCGGCGGTGAAGCACATCTTCAGGCCGTCCCTGGTCAGCACCAGCACATGCCTGATCCCCGGGGTCTTCTCCTTGAGGTTCTCCAGTAGCCAGTCGAAGTCACGATCGGTGGTGTGCGAAGCGTCGGTTGTGCTCATAAACGACGGGGTGCCCCTTCGGCGCGGGCGCGGGAGGGACGGCCCCTGCCTCCTCATCTGTGAATCCAAAGATGTCCGGTGGTCGGCGGACGCGTGTCAGGAGTCGCCCGGGGCCGGGGAGGGGGAACGACCACGGACGCCGGCCTGGCGGAACGCGGCGAACCTCGCCGCCGAGTCACGCCCCTCGCGCGCGGGCTTGGCCGGCGATGTCTGCCGCGCCCTGGTCGCCTCGGCCAGCGTCTGCCCCCGGCGCCGCCTGGGCAGCAGATCCTCGGACTCGTCGGCCGGCCCCTCCTGCGCGGGTACGGCCGGTGCCGGTACGGCGGCCTGCACGGGGCGGCGGACCGACGACTCGACGACGGGCGGCACGGTGGCCGACAGGGGCTGCGTGATCAGCAGGCGCGGGATCAGCATCACGACCCCCATGCCGCCACGGGCGGACGGCCGGAAGCTGACCGTCAGGCCGTACTTGTCGACCAGGCGCCCCACGACCGCCAGGCCCAGCCGGGTACCGGACAGCGTCCGCAGGTCGAGCGGTTCGGATACGAGCCTGGTGGCGTGCTGCCGCTCGCGCGGGCGCATCCCCAGACCGCTGTCCTCGATCGTGATCACGACACCGGCGTCCTCCTCGTCCACGTACACGTGGACCTCGGTGCCGTGCGCCGAGAACGTGGCGGCATTGTCCATCACCTCGGCCAGCGCGTGCATCACGCCCTCGGCCGCGTACCCCGCGACGGCGACGGTGCTGCTGGAGTGCAGCCGGATGCGCCGGTAGGCGCCGATGCGGCCCATCGCGCCGCGCAGCACGCTCTCCATGACGATCGGCCGGGTCCATCGCCGCCCGGAACGGCCGCCGCTCAGCAGTGCGACGTTGTCCGCCAGCCGGCTCAGCTGGGAGATGCGGTGGTCCAGGTCCAGCAGGTCGGCGAAGATCTCCTCGTGCTCGCCGTACTGCTCCTCCAGCTCGCGCAGCCGGGCGAGCAGGCTGGTGGCCTGTGCCTGCACCCGGGCCGCGGCCCCGGCGCACGCCGCCATCACGGCGGTGCCCCTGCGCTCGCTCTCGGAGAGCTGCCGCGCCGTCTCGCCCAGCAGGTCGCGCAGCGGGCCGTGCCCCGGCTGCTGTGTCTCGGCCAGTGCGGCGCTCACCGACATCCGGTTCGTCTGGATCCGCCGGACCAGATCCGGCAGCGTGTCGTCGGTCAGCCGGGAGATCTCGTCCTCGGTCGCCTCGCGGTACGCCCGGGCGGTGGCGAGCTCGCGTTCGATCAGCTCGAGCTCGTGCCCGGCCGCGTCGAGCAGCAGGCGCAGCGGGCCGTCCGGGGGCTGCGGCACCTGGGAGAGCGCGTCGGCGGCGGAGACGCCGCCGCGCACCTGGCGTCCCAGCGAGGGCAGCGACTCCTCGGCCATTCGCAGCACTTCCCGCTCCAGCCAGGTGAACCGCGCGCCGGCCCACTCGGCCTGCTCACGCAGCCGGCGACCGGTGCCGGCGTAGTGGACGATGGCCGCGGCGGCGCCGGACAGCAGTACGGCCGAGATCCCGCCGACGAGCGCCATCAGCTCTCTGGCCTCGTAGGGGGCGGCGGACACCGCCCACAACCACATGCAGGCCATAATGATCATGGTGCCGAGAGAGGCGATGACCGCCAGTTCCCTCGGTGAAAGCCTGCTCCGGGTGCGGTGCGGTACATCTACTGACATCGGCGTCCTTGGGGGGTGGCGGCAAGGCGTGACAAGGCCGCGTTGAACCTGCTGTTCCCCCTGCGATATCGGTCAACCGGGTGGTGCCGCTTCACGGCAGAGCGCGAACAGGCACACACCGTAGCACCACGCCTACGGCTAAGAACAGACAGTCACTCTCGAACCGCGCATTTCCATTCTAATCAACCGTGAGTCAATATATTCGTCGATTAATACTCTCTATTCGGACATTTGCTTATATAGGGTCATGATTTTCCGTGGGGTCGGCGGGATGCGGTCTCGTCGGCCCGGGGATGCGGGGCGTGCGTCCGTGCCCGGAGAACGGCGGATCCCGATCGGCGGCCGGGGACCGTACGACACGAGGCCGTGGGCCTCCCCGCGACAGCGGAGACCCACGGCGTGGGGGTGAAGCGCCTGATCAGCGAGGAGAGCGCGTTGACCACCGCTGATCAGGCGGGCTCAGAGTGCCCAGGGGTGCCTCAGGGGTAGGAGACGAGCTTGGAGGGGATCGTGTCCGTGCCGAAGGCCGGGCCGCCGGTGCCGTTGATCACATGGTTGATCCGCCCGTTGCCGCCGAGGGAGACGGTGAGCAGGCTGTGGAACTTGACTCCCGGCTTCACCGGGGTCTCGAACGCGTTCTCCACCTGGATCGTCGGGTCGACGTTGAAGTAGACGTAGCTGCCGAGCCCCCAGCCCTCGTGGGTGTCGACCGCGGGGCCGACCTTGTAGGCCGCCCAGCCCTTGGTGCCGCCGTTCATGTAGGCCGCCTGGTTCGGCGGGTCGTACGCCTTCTCGTTCTGGAAGAAGATCGTCCGGCCGCGCTCGCCGTACCACTCGACGTCGTACTTGCGGTAGTGCTCGACGAACAGGCCGGTCGCCAGGACGTCGTCGCCGTTGACGATCAGGCCGGTCTCGGCGGTGTTGACGTTCCAGCCGATGCCGTCGCCGTGGTCACCGCGCCACAGCCAGGTGTGGTCGATGATCACGTCGTCGCTGTTGACGACCACGCTGGTGGTGGCGTTGCCGGCGAAGGCGCCGCCGATCCGGACGAACACGTCCTGCAGCGTGGTCGGGTTGGCGGCGTGGTCGGCGCTCGACCCCTGCGGGCCGACCTCGATGAGCACGTCGGACTTCTGTGGGCCCGCGTCGACCAGGAAACCGGCGAGCCGCACGCCGTCCACGTCGGCGACCTTGACCGCGGTGGCGCCGCCGCCGGGGATGATCGTGGCCAGGCCGAGACCCAGGACCACGGTGTTCGCCCTGGTCACGTTGATCGGCTGGTCGATGTGGTAGATGCCGGGGGTGAGCAGCAGGTGCAGGCCCTGGCTGAGCGCGGCGTTGATGGTCGCGGCCGTGTCGCCGGGCTTGGCGACGTAGAACTGGGCGAGCGGGATCGAGCTTCCCGGGGTGGCGCCGTTCGCCCAGCTCACACCGCGCGCGCCGGTCCGCTTGGCCGGGACGAACACCCGGTACTCGTTGCCGGAGAGGTAGAGGTACGGCTTCTCACGGCTGATCGGGGTGTTGTCCAGCGTGGTGTAGGACTTGTCGGTGAAGGCGGTGGCGGGAGCGCCCTGCACCCCGGAGAAGACCATGTTCCACACGCCGTTGACCCAGCCGCCGACGGAACTGTCCCGGGTGTACCACTGCTGCTGCGAGTACGGGCCGACGGCGCCGTCGATCTTGCTGTCGGCGATGTAGCCGCCGCTGGCCCAGCCGTAGCCGGTGGGGGCCAGGTTGAGCGCGCCCTTGATGTGCATGCGACGGAACGGCGCGGCCTGGGAGACGGCCCACTGGTTGGTGCCGCCGGGCGGCTGGACCGACAGGTTCTCCGTCGAGCGCCAGAAGTTCTGGGTCGCGTTGCCGCCGAACCAGCCCGCGTCGACGGTCACGCCGTTGACGGTGACGTCGTCGGGGGACTGCCCCAGACCCATGATCGAGGTGTAGAAGCCGACCTTGGCGTTCACGTGGTAGGTGCCCGGCTTGAACAGGAAGGCGTGGCGCCCGGTGCCGAACTGGGCCGACTCCTGCTGCTGGAAGACGGTGTCGAGCCGGCTCTGGATGTCGGCACCGGACATGGACGGGTCGAAGACGTGAACGTTCGGTCCCAGGTCCCCGCCGCCGGGGATCACCGGACCGTCGGACGTGGTGCGCACGGCGAACTCCCACAGTGAGTATCCGTAGCCGGTGGCTCGGGTGGTGCCGTGCATCCGGACGTACCGGGCGGAGCCGCTCACCTCGTGCGACTGAACGCCGCCGGTGGCACCCGTGACGGACTTCAGGTCGGTCCAGGTGGTGCCGTTGGTCGACCCCTGGAGCTTGAAAGCGCTCGCGTACGCGGCCTCCCACCTCAGGTCGATCCTGCAGATGGTCCGGGTCGAGCCCAGGTCCACCTGGATCCACTGCGGGTCGCCGGCCGCGCTGGACCAGCGGGTCCCGTTGTCGCCGTCGAAGGCGGCGCTCGCGGGGGTTCCGCCGTTCTCGGTGGACGACGCGGTCGAGGGCTTGTTCAACGCGGCGTTGCCGGTCCCGCACTGGCCCGCGGGGCCCGAGTCCCCGCCGAAGACCTGGAACTCCCACAGTGAGTATCCGTAGCCGGTGGCTCGTGTGACGCCCTGCATCCGGACGTACCGGCCGCTGCCGGTGACGTCCCAGGTGTCGATTCCGCCGTCACCGCCGGTGACGGTCTTCAGGTCCGTCCACGTGCTCCCGTTCTCGGATGACTGGATCTTGTATCCGCTGCCGTACGCGGCCTCCCAGTTCAGCACGACCCTGCTGATGCCGAACGAGGCGCCCAGGTCGACCTGGAGCCACTGGGAGTCGCCGGCCGCGCTGGACCAGCGGGTGCCGGTGTCACCGTCGACCGCGGCGGCCGGCGGGGTGCCGCCGTTCTCGGTCGAGGAGGCCGTCGCGGTCTTGCCCTGCGACAACAACGTGTCGGCGAATGCCGGGCTCGACGGTACTGCGAGCAGAGCCGCCACGACTGCCGTGGCAGTCCATAAGGCGGCAGGACGGAACAGACCTCTCATGCTTGTCTCCACAGTGGATCCGGGGGGTGGAAGGTCCGACAGCAGATGAGGCGCGACTACGGCACCCGTAAATCAACGCCTTATTTCTACACTTAATTTAATTCGTCGGAAACATGGGGTCAATAGGTCGCCGTGCCACGGACGAGCTCCGCCCCGCGGCGAGACACCGGCAGGCCCCCCCGGCCTGCCGGTGGATCTGGGGGCTCAGACGCGGGGCACGACGTGGCCGAAGCGGAACACCCGGGCCGGGTCGTAGTGGTCCTTGAGAGCGATGAGCCTGCGCAGTGTCGGCTCCGGCCAGGCGCGGGCCAGGTCTTCGGGGGCGAGCATCGCCCCGTGGAAGTTGAGCTGCGTCCCGCCGGTCAGCCAGGGAGTCAGGGAGCCGAGCACGGCACCGCCCACGGCCGGGACGACCGTGTCGAGCAGTTCGGGAACGGGGGCGCCGATCACCATCACGCCGAAGGCGGCGTCCCGCCCGCCCACGGCGTTCGGCCGGCGCGGCTCGCGGCCCAGCGCCCCGCCCAGCTGGCGCAGCTCCACGATGGCCAGCGGCACGTCGACCGTCGGGCCGGCCGCCGCCAGGAGCGCCTCCACGGTCTCCGCGCCGAGCTCGCGCAGCAGGGCGCCGCGCTCCCAGCTCGGCATGGGATGCACCGGGTCCTGGTGCACGGAGTCGATCGCGCCGAACGGCATCTGCGCGATCTCGCCGAAGATCGGCTCGGCGACGGCCCGCATCGGGGAGAGGAGTGCCTCCGCCTTGTGGGCGTCGCCGAGATGGGCGAAGCGCAGGTGGGTCACGAAGCGGCCACGCAGCTGCGGGGGGAGCTCGGGCACCGGGGGCAGGCGCAGCATCGCCACCGAGGTGGTCGTGGCCTCCGGCAGCGTGTCGACCCAGGTCCGGTAGGCGTGCAGGACGGCGGGGGTGTCCTCGGCGCTGAAGTAGAGGCCGCCCCCGTACAGGGTCGACACCGGGAACAGGTCGATGACCATGGAGGTGACCACGCCGAAGCTGCCCTTGCCGCCGCGCAGTCCCCAGAACAGGTCGGGCTCGGTGTCCGGGTCCGTCACCCGGACCAGGCCGTCCGCGGTCACCACGGTGATCTCCCGTACGTGGTCGGCGGCGAAGCCGAAGGTCCGCGAGATCGGGCCGATGCCACCGCCCAGCGTGTAGCCCACCGCCCCGACGCCCGTGGACGAGCCGCTCAGGGGGGCCAGGCCGTACGGGGTCGTCTGCGCGATGACGTCCGCCCAGCGGCAGCCCGCGCTGACCCGCGCGGTGCGGCCGGAGGGGTCGACGGTGACCTCGCGCATCCTGGAGGTGTTGATCAGCAGCGCCCCGTCGGAGGCCTGGACGGCGCCGTGCCCGGTGGCCTGCACGGCGACGGGAAGGGAGTGGTGGACAGCGAAGCGGACCGCAGCCATGACGTCCGCGGTGCGGGTGGCGCCCACCACGACGGCCGGGTGGTGCCGGACCGCGGTGTTGAAACCCGCGGTCTCCTCCTCGTAGCCGTCCTGACCAGGAGAGAGGACAGGGCCGGCGACCTGGCCTCGCAGGACTTCCAGCTCTCCGCCGAGATGCTCGGCCGTGGAAAAGGCGGTGCTCATGAGGGTTCTCCCGATGGTGTGAGACGACTCGCGGCGTGGGGCGAGGTCGCGGGGCCTCGACCGGCCCGGTCCTCCAGTTGTCGCAGCCGGCACTTGGAGACGACTGGGTTGTTACTGGGGGCCCGGCGGCCACCGCGACCGGAGTGGTGCCGCCGGGCGCGGCCGAGGACCTAGAGGTCTCCTAGTCGTTTCCTAGACGGCGGCGGAACACTGTGCGCATGTCGTCGTCACTGGAGTCCCAGCCCTCCAGCACCCTGCTGTTGCGGGAGGTCCTGGCATACGCGGGTGCGACGGGTCCCGATCTGCTCGACGAGGCCCTGGAGGAGGCCCTGTCAGAGGTGTCGGCCGCTCGCTGCCGGGTGTACGTGCTGGTCGATCTGGCGCGGCCGGTGGGCGATCCGCCGGTGGCCGGTGCCCTCGTCGAGGTGGGACAGCCCGACCGTGACGCCCGCCTGCGGGCCCTGGTCGTCGCCCTGCCACACCGGGGACGGGGTCTCGGCCGGCGGCTGCTCGGTGACCTGCTGACGGAGATGCGCGCGGACGGCGTCCAACTGGTGCGCTACCGGGTGGCGGCGGCGGATCCGGGAACGTTCTCACTCCTCGGCTCCTCCGGTTTCGTCGCCGCCGACAGAACCCCCATCGCGACCTGCCGATACGATGGACCCGCGATCGAGGCATTGGCGGTCGCGTGGCTCGTGCGGGAGTTGTGATGCTCGCGAATGGTGGCGAGGTACCGGATACCGCCCAGGCCGCGGCGTGTCTGGATTTCCGCATCCTCGGACCGGTGGAGGTGGCCGACGGCACCGGTGCGCTCCTCGACCTGGGATCCCGCAAACAGCGGGCCGTGCTGACGCTCCTGGTGCTCAACGCGCCCCATGTCGCCCCCCTCGACCAGATGATCGACCGGCTCTGGGCCGACGAGCCGCCGTCCAGCGCGACAGGAACGCTCCAGGCGTACATCTCCCAGCTCCGCAGGATCCTCGAACCGCTGCGCAGCCCTCGGTCCCCCGCTCGCGTCCTGCGGACCCGGGAGCCTGGGTACCTACTGGACATCTCGCCCGATCAGGTGGATGCCAACCGCTTCAGCCGGGCCGTCGAGGAGGCACAGGCCGCTCTGGCCGACGGGCGGGCGTGGGAGGCCGAGCGGTCCCTGGACGCGGCACTCGGCACCTGGCGGGGCGAGCCGCTCGCCGACTTCTCCGACCGCTCCTTCGTGGGGCCTGTCGTGGCCCGCCTCACCGAGGTGCGCCTGTCGGCACTGTCCACGCGGGCCGAGGCGTGGCTGCTGCTCGGCAGGTCCAGTGAGGCGGCCGTCGAGGCCGGGCATCTGCTCGATCTCGACCCCTACCGGGAGGGGTCCTGGGCGCTGCTCATGCGCGCCCTGTACCGCGACCGCAGGCAGGCCGAGGCACTGGCCGCCTACCAGCGCTGCCGTACCCTCCTCGGTGACGAACTCGGGCTCGATCCCAGCCTCGAACTGCGCCGTCTCGAACAGGCCATCCTCGACCAGGACGAGTCTCTCGAAGGCTCCTGGCCGTCGATCGCGCGAGGGGAGGAGAGCTCGCCCGCGCGCGGGGACGGATCGTCCCACGGGGAAGACGTCGTGGCTCCCCGGACGGCAGGGGAGTGGCGGGCCTCCGCCCCGCGCGGGCGCAGGCTCGTGGGCAGGGAGCCTCACCTGCGCCGGATCCGGGAGCGGGTGCGGGACACGGCCCGCGGCGCGGGAGGTGTGCTGCTGGTCAGCGGCGAGTCCGGCGTCGGCAAGACCCGTCTCGCGGAGGCCGCGGCCGAGATCGCCGGGGAACTGGGCGTCACCCCGGTGTGGAGCCGGTGCGTCGAAGGGCGTGGCGCGCCCGCGTTCTGGCCGTGGATCCAGGTGCTGACCGCCCTCGAAGAAGAGGCGGAGGCCGGTGCCGGAGGGCTTGGGGCCGTGACCCGGGAGGCGGAGGGGGTCGAGAACGTGATCCGCCGGTTGACGGGCGCGGACGGGGCCTCGGGCGCGGACGATCCCGACACCGCGCGCTTCCTGCTGTACGACGCGGTGGCCAGGGCGCTGTCACGACGGGCGGGCGTGGCACCGGTGCTCATCCTCATGGAGGACGTCCACTGGGCGGACGCCGCGTCCCTGAAGCTGCTGACCTTCCTCGGCGGCGACCTGCACCGGGTGCCGTTGCTCGTGCTGGCGACCCTGCGCCCCGAGGCCGCCGAGACCGCCGAGGCGTGGCCGGCGCTGACGGACGCGCTCGGCGATCTGACCCGGCAGCGCGGTACCGAGCGGATGAGCGTCACCGCGTTCACGCGGGAGCAGGTCGCCGACTACCTGGACGACGCGGGCCCTGACGATCTGGGCCGGGTAGGTCGTGCGGACATCGGCCCCGACCCGGCCCTGGTCAGCGCGCTGCACGACCGTACCGGCGGTAACCCCTTCTTCCTCGGCGAGGTGCTCCGCCTGCTGGACAGCGTCTCGCCGCTGGACCAGGTCGCCGCCGCGGACGTCACCTCCCTCTCCGTCCCCGAAGGGGTGCGCGACGTCATCACCCGCCGGGTCTCGCGGCTGCCCGAGGACTCCCAGACGCTCCTGCGGGCCGCCGCGGTGATCGGCAGGGACGTCGACGCGGAC
Organism: Streptosporangium sp. NPDC049644; assembly: GCF_040675205.1. NCBI lineage: Bacteria > Bacillati > Actinomycetota > Actinomycetes > Streptosporangiales > Streptosporangiaceae > Streptosporangium > Streptosporangium sp. NPDC049644. The sequence goes on from NZ_JBFAOJ010000001.1 coordinate 155,031, forward strand.
GTGCTGGAAGCCGCCACCGGGATCGGCGGCGCCCGGATGATGATGCTGCTCGAACCCGCGGTGGCGACCGGCCTGCTCACCGAGGTGGCCGGGGGCTGGGACTATCGCTTCTCGCACGCGCTCGTCCGCGAGGCTCTCTACACGGGGCTGAGCCGACTGCAGCGGGCGCAGCTCCACGGGCGGGTGGGTGAGGCGGTCGAGAATCTTCACCCGGGAAACCGGGAGCCGCGACTGCCCGTGCTCGCCCACCACTTCGGCATGGCGGCCAGGATCGGTCACTCGGCCAAGGCGACGTCGTACGCCGTCAGGGCGGCGGTACAGGCGGCGGCCCGCCTCGCCTACGACGAGGCGGTCATGTTCTGGGAGCAGGCGCTCGCGGCACTCGACCCGCAGTCCGCGGATCCGGCGCTCAGCCGTGGTGCCCTGCTCATCGAGCTGGGACGGGCGCGCAGGGTGGCCGGCGACGTGATCACGGCGCACACCGCCCTGGACGAGGCCGTGACCCTCGCCACCCGTAAGGGCGACGACGCGGCGGTGATCGAGGCGGCGACGGTCTTCGGCGGGGTGACGCTGTGGAACTGGCGCGCCTACGGCGTGGTGGACAAGCGCATGATCGACGTGCTGGAGGACCAGCTGAACCGGCTGCCGGCCGGGCGGGAGGCGGTCAGGGCCGAGCTGCTGGGAACCCTCGGAGTGGAGCTCTACTACAGCGAACGGCGGTGGGAGGGCGCGCGGCTCGCGGCCGAGGCGGTCGCGCTCGCCCGGCGGGCCGGTGACCACCGCCTGCTCGCGCGCACGCTCAACAACTTCGTCATCGCCTCCTGGACCCCGGAGTACGAGGAGGAGCGGTACCGGGCGGCGGAGGAGATCCTGTCCCTCCCCGACCTGCCCCGGGCCGCCGAGATCATCGCCCGCCTGCACCGGATGCCGACCTTCCTGCGTGAGGGAAGGCTGGCCGACTACGACGCCGAGCTGGCCCGCTGCCTGCGCCTGACCGGCGAGGTGCGGATGCCGGAGCTCGAGACGCAGGTGACCTACGCCGCGACCGGGCGGGCGATGCTCGACGGCCGCTGGGAGGAGGTGGAGAGGCTTGCCGCGACCGGCGCCGAGAGTTACCGGCGTATCAGCCTCTGGGGCCCGGAGTACATCCATCTGCTCTGCGCCTTCTTCTCGTCCTGGGCACAGGGCCGACACGGGGTGCTTGTGCCGGAACTGCTCGAGGCCGCCGAGGACGACTCCAACAGCCTGCTGCGCCCCGCCGCCGTACTGGCCGTGATCGAGGCGGGGGACGAGGCGCTCGCCCACCGTCTGATCGACCGGTGGGGCGTCGCCGTCGAGCGTGACTGGGCGTGGCAGTTCGTCACCTGGCAGTGGGGTCTCGTCGCGGCCAGGATCGGCCGCCCCGATCCGTACGGGCTGCTGGAGGAGCTGGAACCCATCGCCGAACAGCTGGTGACGTTGGGAACGGGATGCATCTCCTGGGGGACGATCCACGGTGTGGTCGCCCAGCTGCTCCACCGGATCGGTCGCGTCGAGGAGGCCCTGGCGCACGCCGAGCGAGCGCGGGAGACCCACCACCGCCTCGGGCTGCGGCACCTGGAACACCGCAGTGCCGCGCTGGCCAGGGAGATCCGCGAAAGCTGATCCCGCCGGCCGGAGCCCACGTATCGGCCGGGGGGCGGTCATCCTCGCCGTGACCGCGCCTGCCGGCGGAGCGGTCCGCCCTGACCGTACCGGTGCGGGCTCGCCCGCCGTGTTCAGCCGTTCGGGTTCCGTCTGGCGGGAGTCCGTTGGTCCGCCTCGTCGGCCAGTTGGTACTCCACGATGGCGCACCAGTGGTGCCAGCGTGCCAGATCGAGGTGCTGCTCGACGTCGCCCACGCCCGCGTCGGCCATGAGCTGGTGACCGCGGGCAGCCGACTCGTGCGCGTTGACCAGGGCGTGGTGGCCGTGATTGGCGAGTGATTCGCTGACCGCCAGACTCACGGCTATCTCTCCCATTGTCCTGGGCCGGCCGTCGCCGAAGCCCTTCCCGGTGAGGTCGCGGCTCTCCAAATCGTCACTCATAGCTGCTGAGTGCCCAGCAGGTCTCGGATCTATCTGGGACCCGCGCTCCGATGTGGACGATTTCCGGACGTCAGAGCGGTGGGTGGCGCCGTCCGGTTCCGCGGGTGCCGGCGCGTCACGCGGGACGGTCGCGGGGCTACCCTGCACGGCATGATTGAAGTGGAGTTGCGTGGATGGCGACCCGACGACATGTGGGTCGTGCTCGACGCGTTCAGCTCCCCGGACATGGCCGAGCAGGCGGCCCGGCCCATCGACACAGCCCAGGCGGCGCTGGAGTGGATGGGGATCTGGGGCTTCCGTGACGACGCGCGGGCGTTCGCCGTGGTGTCCAACGGCGAGGTCGTGGGGAACGTCGCCGTGAGCAACATCGACGCGCACGAGACCGGCTGGGTGTCCTACTGGACGATCCCGCGTGCCAGGGGACGGGGCGTGGCCGTGGCCGCCGCCGGCAAGATGGCCGAGTGGGCGTTCAGGGAACGGGGACTGTTCCGCCTGGAGCTGGCGCACCGGGTCAGCAACGTGGCCTCCTGCACGGTGGCCACCAGGGCCGGATTCCGCTCCGAGGGAATCGAGCGGGCCAAGCTGAGTTACGCGGGCGTCCGCCACGACGTGGAGCGGCACGCCCGCCTGGCCACGGACTGAGCGGCGCGGTCTCGCCTACGGGCGAAACGCTCGCCGGGCTCAGAGGGCCTTGAGCCCGGCGAGGAGGTCGCGGAGCAGGTTCTCGCGGGGGATCGCCGAGGGCGCCGCGGGGAGCCGTACGGTGATCAGGTCGTGGTCGCGCAGGTCGCCGAGGAGCACCCGGAGCACTCCGACGGCCATGCCGGTCTCCCCGGCCAGTTCGGCGACGGAGATCGGCGCGCGGCAGGCGTTCAGGATCGACATGTGCTCGGGCGGCAGGTCCCGGCGTGGGGCCCGGACCGCCACCACCACGGCCATCAGGTCGAAATGAGCGCCCGCGGCCCTGGTCCTGCCGCGGGTCATCGTGTAGGGACGGACGATCGGACCGGCCTCCCGGTCGAGCCAGCGCTCGGTCATCAGGGCCCGCCCTCCGGCCCGGTGCGCTGCCGTTCGTCGCGGAACGCGGCGAGCACGCCGCTCGGGACGGCTCCCCTGCTCTCCGGGACGGTCTCCGTGACAGGGGCGCCGGAGGCGGCCCGTTCGGCGGGTACGGTCTGGCGCACCCGTTTGGGGAGGCCGTTGCCGGAGGGAAGCCTTTCGACCTCGACCGAGTAGGTGAACCGGGGATCGAGCGGTTCGACCACCAGCTCGCTCGGGAGCAGCACGATCGCCGTGGTGCCGCCGAAGGGGGAGGGGCGCAGGGAGACGCGGATGCCGTGCCGGATGGCGAGCTGCGCGACGACGAACAGGCCGAGCCGGTCGCTGTCGGCCAGGTCGAACTCCGGCGGGTCGGCCAGCCGCGCGTTGAGCCGGGCCATCTCCTCGGCGGGGATGCCGAGCCCCCGGTCCTCGACTTCAATGGCGTAGCCCCTGGCGACCGTCTCGCCGTGCACGCGTACCGAGGTGTGCGGGGGAGAGAACATGGCGGCGTTCTCGACCAGTTCGGCGACCAGGTGGATCACGTCGGTGACGACCGCGCCGATCACGGACGGGCCGTGCGGAACGCTGATCGTCACGCGCGGATAGTCCTCGACCTCCTCGACCGCGGCGCGGACCACGTCGTAGATCGTGACCGGTGTCCGCCATCCCCGTCCGGGGACAGCACCGGACAGGATGATCAGGCCCTCGGAGTGGCGGCGCATCCGGGTGGTCAGGTGGTCCAGGCTGAACAGATCCTCAAGGGTCTCCGGGTCGCGGGCCCGGCCTTCCATGGTCTCCAGCATGGCCAGCTGCCGGTGCAGCAGGGACTGGCTGCGCCTGGCCAGGTTCACGAAGACCTTGTTGACGCCCTTGCGCATCTCGGCCTGACCGACGGCGGCCTCGACGGCGGTCCGTTGCACGGTGGAGAACGCCTCGCCGACCCTGGCGACCTCGGTGGTGCTGCCGACGTTGATCTCGGGTGCCTCCGAGCAGACGTCCTCGCCCCGGCGGAGCCGCCGGACCACGTCGGGCAGCCGCCTGTCGGCCAGGTCGAGGGCCGCCCGCTGGAGGTCGATGAGCTCGCCGCCCAGCCGCCGGCCGAACCGTACCGAGATGAAGACGGACAGCCCGACCGCGGCCAGGCCCAGCCCACCGGCGAGGCCGATCTGGATCAGGATGCCCCTGGCGAGCGGTATGGACCGCTCGCTGATGCGTTCGCTGACCTTTCCGGCGCGGCTGTCGAAGTCGTCGGAGAGCCGGGTGGCGACCTCGGCCCAGGCGGGGTCCGGAACCGCCGACGTGGCGACGGCGTTCTCGATCCTCTCGAACGAGGAGTAGTCGGGGGAGTCGTGCAGGGCGGTGTAGAGGGCCTGGAACTCGGCGTCGAACTGGTCGAAGCCCAGGGAGTAGAGGAGCCTGCGGCCGGTGACCAGTTCGCTGAACCTGGCACGTTCCGAGGGGCTCATGGCCCCCTCGACCACGGCTCCGGCTATCAGGGCGGCCTGCCGGCTGAGGATCTCACGGCTCCGCCCGACCATGACGACGGCCCGTGCCTGGTCGGTCAACTCGATGTCGGTGGATATCCGCACCTTCTCGTAGACGTCGAAGGCGGCCTCGATGATCCCGGTGTAGGCGTCGAGCGTCTGCAGCCGGGTGTCGGTGCGGGTGTCGACGCCGCTGCGGATCTCGGTGAGCCGGTCCATGGCGCGAAGGAGCCGGTTCAGCCGCTCCCAGGTGCCCGGGACGAGGTCGGAACGGGCCGCGGTGATCAGCCGCTCCAGCTCGGCTCGCGCGTCGTTCGTGCGGACGCGCTGCGCGTCCAGTTCCGCACGCGAGACGTCGACGTCTCCCAGGACGGACAGCGACAGCAGCCGTTCGTGCTGGAGCGCGGTGGTCACTTTTCTGGCGGGCTGGACCGCGTACGCGTAGCCGTCGCGGATCTTGAGGAGTTCCTGGCCGCTCTGGAACGTCAGGCTGGCAGCAAACGCCCAAATGACTACAAGGGATGCAATTGGTACCAAAAGTAAGGTAAAAATTTTCACCCTGATTGAGTGTTTTCGGCCAGCCATAATACCTCGCACTACTGAGATGCGTGGTTAACAGTCGCCAAACATAGCAATGAGGGTCACTTGGTGCTAGACGTGCATGTGGGTTACGTTGCGATGATTTATCGTGCTGTATCGGTTTGGAACCTTCCATACCTCAGGTGCGTCTCTTTAGGTAGGAGGGGACCTTCGATGCAAACGATTGCGGAGCTCGTCAAAGCCGAGGCCGAGCGGGCGGGACGGTCGGCGCGGGCCCACGGCGGCACGCTGGCGGTGCAGCTGGTCCGTTTCGGCCCGCGGTTGGTGACGGCCGAGGTCGACGAGGGCGCCGCGTGCGTCGAGTTCCGGATCGTCGGCGAGACGCTGGACTGGCGCTGCAGCTGTCCCGAGGGCCGTGGCGGTGCCTTCTGCGCGCACTGCGTGGCGACGGCTCAGTCGGTCAGCACGAGAACGGACAGGAAGGACTCTCCGGGCGTGTCATCGGCGACCGCCTCGGTGAGGACGGTCCGGATGGCGTCATAGGTCTGGCGGTCCTCGCTCCGCAGCGTCGACGGCTCCGACCAGAGCAGCAGGTGCTCGCCCGGCGGCAGCCACGACAGGTCGGTCAGCACGTCGTAAAGCGAGTCGAGGGTGTGCCCGAAACGGTCGGGCAGGTCGAGAGCCTCGGCGATCGCGTCCATCGCCTCGGCCGAAGTGGTGATCTTCACGCCGTTCAGCGGATGCGGCGTCGCGGTGCCGAGCATGGACTCGACCTCCTCCGCCGACCCCTGGCGGAACGTTCCCCTGGACAACGCGATCATCTCCGTCCGTGGTCGGCGGAGGGCGTGTGACGACTCACCGTCGACCGCGCCCTGAGCTGCTGTTTCGTACTGCTTATCGGACATCTCACCTCGCCGAACTACCCGCGCGCGCCCTCTGAAAAACGGGACGGCGGCGTGTCCTCCCGGCCGCCCGCCGAGGCGGCATTGTATGGTTGTCAGACAATATGCTTACAATCGTCCCGTGAAACTCGCCGTGATCGGAGCCGCCGTGCTCTGGGGGACCGCGGGAACCGCGGGCCTGCTCGTCGCCGGGGTCGATCCCGTCTCCATGGCCGCCGCCCGCCTGGTGATCGGTGGCCTGGTCCTCGCGGCCGTCACCGGCCCCGTGCGGCTCCTGGGCCTCCCCCGAGGCCCGCTCCCGGCGGGTGGGCGCCGCCTTCCGGCACGCTTCGGCCCGCTCGCGGCCGCCGCGGTGGCCGTGGCGGCGTACCAGCTGTGCTTCTTCGCCGCGGTCAGCAGGACCGGAGTGGCCGTCGGCACGGTGGTCGCGATCGGCAGCGGCCCCGTCTTCACCGGGCTGCTGTCCTGGCTGCTCGACCGCGTGCGGCCCAGCCGCCGCTGGGCGGTGGCGACCGCGGCGGCGATCGCCGGTTGCGCCGTACTCACCGGAGGGGGAGGCGAGGTGCGGGCCGATGGGGTCCTGTTCGCGCTGCTCGGCGGCCTGCTGTACGCCTTCTACGCGGTCACCGCCGCGCGGGCGATCGGCGCGGGGGCGCCCTCCGACGCGGTGATGGGGCTGATGTTCGGTGGGGCGGCGGTCGTCATGGTGCCCGTCCTGCTGTGGACCGGCACCGGCTGGCTCACCGAGCCGCGCGGCCTGCTCACCGCCCTCTACCTGGGCTGTGCCACCACCGCGCTGGCCTACCTGCTGTACGGAAGGGGGCTGCGCACCACCCCGGTCGCGACCGCCGCCACCCTCGCGCTGGCCGAGCCCGCGGTGGCGACGCTGCTCGGTGTCGTCGTGCTCGGCGAGCGGCTCGGGCCCGCCTCGGTCGCCGGCCTGCTGCTGCTCGGCGCCAGCCTGGTCGCGGTCTCCCTGCCCGAGCGCGTCTCGCCCGCCGGCCGGAGCGGAAGGGCAATAGGGTCGTCGGCGTGACCCTCCCGCTCCATCCCGTCTCCGCCGTCGGCGCGCTCGCCGACGCCCTGCGCCGGCGGGTGCTGTCCGGCGAGATCGACCCGGGCACCACGCTGCCCGAACAGGAGCTCTCGGCCCTGTACGGGGTGGCCCGCCCGACGGTCCGCGAGGCGCTCGCCGTGCTCGTGCACGAGGGGCTGCTCAGGCGCGAGCGGCACCGCAGCGCCCAGGTGGCCGAGGTGACCGTGGCCGACCTGGACGACCTGATGTTCGTCCGGCGTCCGCTTGAGGAACTGACGGCCACCGCGCTGGCCGGTCGGCGGGTCGGGGAGGCGGACGCGGCACTGGCGCGGATGGCCGCGCTGCCCGCGGACGCCCCCTGGGCGGACATGGTGGCCGAGCACATGGCGCTGCACCAGGCGCTGGTCGTCGCGGTGGGCAGCCCCCGGCTGGAGCGGCTCTACGGCATGCTGGCCGTCGAGACCAGGCTCGGCCTGGTGCGGCTGCGCGCCGTCTACTCCGACCGGCACGTGCTGGTCGCCGAGCACCGGAACCTGCTCGACGCGATCGCCGGCGGTCCCGCGGAGGCCGCCAGGGAGGCGGTCGCCGCGCATCTCGATCATGGCTGGGGCGGTCATTAGGCACTGACTTGCACGGCTCTATTGCACGCGGAGCCCCGGAGTGGTCACAATCGCGCCCATGCACGGCAACTCAGTGCCGGACTCCTACGTATATGTCACCGAAGAAGGCGTGACCCGTCACTACGAGGACGGCAGCGTTGACGCCCTCGCGTGGGAGGACGTCGTCGAGGTGCGGGTAGTGGGCGATACGGACTCGGACATCCTGTACATCCTTCTTGATCGAGAGGGCCAGGGGTGCGTGGTGCCCAGCTCGGCGACCGACGCGACCTTCCTCGCCCGTCTCCGGTATCTCCCGGATTTCGATCTCGATCGGCTCGGTGCGGCGGTGGAGGCCGCGCGCGACGATTACGTCGTCGTATGGCGCAGTCCAGAACCACCTTCTGCTCTTCCGGATTTTGAATACGACTAATTTCATATTATTGACAAATATAAGCGGTCAAAGGAACATGTTTGATCCGCTCCGTCAAGATGTCATCTCCTTGTACTTCGGCCAATAGTGGACAGTAGCCGGTATTCCCCTGCCCAATGGTGATCACTAGGATTTCCATGGGTATCCACGCTCCTGATGCATTAGGGAATGCTGTCAACTATTGAAATGAGATGCGTGGCACCTTATCCGGACGAGTCGGGGCATCTTGGGTGGGGTGGTATGAGAGTGGAAACTGAGGAGCTCGTCATCGGGCTCCTTAAGAGTCCAGCGCGCACTTCTCCGAGTATTTGGACACGCCCTTATGTCCGTATTCTCCTAGCCGGAGATGTCGCGTGTTCGATAATCGCCTGCGGGGCCGTTCTCGGAATCCGAATCTGGTTTGGTGCTTTCATCCCCGGGACGGAGGCGCTGCTCGGACTGGGGCTCGCCCTGGTGTGGCCGCTGGCCCTGGCCACGGGGGGCGCCTACCGCAAGCGCACCTACGGCGAGGGAACGGATGAGTTCCGGACGGTTTTCAACGGTGCCGCGGGGCTGACGGCCACCGTCGCGATCGGGGCCTACGTCACCCAGACGCCGATCGCCCGCAGCTTCGTCATGGCGATGTTCCCGCTGGCCTTCATCCTCAACGCCGTCTTCCGCCACCGGATGCGCAAGCGGCTCCACCGCAGGCGCGCCCGCGGTGACCACATGCGCCAGGTGGTCGCCGTCGGCCACCGGGAGTCGGTGCTCGACCTGGTGATACAGCTGCGCGGGCAGCCGCACCACGGCATGCTCGTCGTCGCCGCGTGCCTGCCCGCGGGCCCCGACATGGTCGAGGTCGACGGGATCCCGGTCCTCGGCGGCTTCTCCGACGTCGCCGCGGTGGTGGCCGAGGTCAACGCCGACGCCGTCGCCGTGCTGGCCTGCCCGGAGTTGGACGGCGCGGCGCTGCGCAGGCTCGCCTGGGGCCTGGAGGACGCCCGTACCGACCTGTTCGTGGCACCCGCGCTGATGGACGTGGCCGGCCCGCGCATCAGCATCAGCCCGGTCGCGGGCATGCCGCTCCTGCATGTCGAACACCCCGACTTCCGCGGTGCCAGAAGGCTGGCGAAGAGCCTGTTCGACCGATTGGGGGCGGGGCTGGCCCTCCTGGCGCTGGGCGTGCCCATGCTGGTGATCGCCGCGCTGATCCGCGCGACGAGTCCGGGGCCGGCGCTCTTCCGTCAGGTCAGGGTGGGCAAGGGCGGTGTGGAGTTCCAGGTGGTGAAGTTCCGCACGATGGTCGTCGACGCGGAGCGACTCAAGATCGACTTGGCGTGCGAGAACGAGTTCGACGGTGTCTTGTTCAAAATTAGGAACGATCCAAGGATCACCCGGGTGGGCGCCTTCCTGCGCCGGTACTCCATCGACGAGCTGCCACAGCTGCTCAACGTGCTGCGCGGCGAGATGTCCCTCGTCGGCCCACGGCCGCCGTTGCCCGACGAGGTCAGGCAGTACGGCGCCGACGTGCGCCGCCGCCTGGTCGTCCACCCCGGCATGACCGGCCTGTGGCAGGTCAGCGGGCGCTCGGATCTGACCTGGGAGGAGTCGGTCCGGCTGGACCTCCGCTACGTGGAGAACTGGTCGCTCTTCCTGGACCTGCAGATCCTCTGGAAGACCTGGAGCGCCGTGGTCGGCGGAGAAGGGGCCTACTAGTGAAAGCACTCGTGCTCGCCGGAGGGGCGGGCACCCGGCTGCGGCCGATCACCCACACTTCGGCCAAACAGCTCGTGCCGGTCGCCAACAAGCCCGTGCTCTTCTACGGTCTTGAGGCCATCGCCGCGGCGGGCATCCGCGAGATCGGGATCGTGGTGGGCGACACGCACGCCGAGATCGAGGCGGCCGTCGGCGACGGCCGCGAGCTCGGCCTGGAGGTGACCTACATCCGCCAGCGGGCGCCGCTGGGCCTGGCCCACGCGGTGCTCATCGCCCGCGACTACCTCGGTGACGACGACTTCGTCATGTACCTCGGCGACAACTTCATCGTCGGCGGCATTAACGGGGTCGTCGAGGGTTTCGCCCGCGAGCGGCCCGCCGCCCACATCATGCTCACCCGGGTCGGCGACCCCAGGCAGTTCGGGGTCGCCGAGCTCGACGAGGCGGGCCGGGTGATCGGGCTCGAGGAGAAGCCGCCGGTGCCCAAGAGCGACCTCGCGCTGGTCGGCGTCTACCTGTTCAGCGCCGCGATCCACGAGGCGGTGGCCGAGCTCAAACCCTCCGGGCGAGGCGAACTGGAGATCACCGACGCCATCCACTGGCTGATCGCCGACGGCCGGTCGGTCGCCTCCACGGTCATCTCCGGCTACTGGAAGGACACCGGGAACGTCACGGACATGCTGGAGGTCAACCGGCTGGTGCTGGAGTCCCTGGAGCCCCGGGTGGACGGCCTGGTCGACGGCGCCAGCCAGCTGATCGGCCGGGTGGTCGTCGAGGCCGGCGCCGAGATCGAGAGGTCCCGCATCGTCGGGCCGGCGATCATCGGCTCCGGAACCCGGATCCGCGACAGCTACATCGGCCCCTTCACCTCGATCGCGACAGGCTGCGCGATCAGCGGCAGCGAGATCGAGTACTCGATCGTCCTGCCCAGGTCCTCGATCGCCGGGGTCTCGCGGATCGAGGCGTCCCTCATCGGCCACGACGTCGAGGTCACCCCCGCCCCCAACACCCCCAGAGCCCACCGCCTCGTGCTGGGCGATCACAGCAAGGTGCAGATCAGCTCATGACAACCTGCAGGTTGTGCGGCTCGACGAGCCTCGCCAGCGTCGTCGACCTCGGGGCGACCCCGCCCTGCGAACGATTCCTCACCGAACGGCAGCTGGCGGAGCCGGAGGTCACCTACCCGCTGCACCTGCGGGTCTGCACCGGCTGCTGGCTGGCGCAGATCCCGCCGATGATCACGCCCGAGGAGACCTTCACCGAGTACGCCTACTTCTCCTCGTACTCGACGTCGTGGGTGGAGCACGCGCGGGAGTTCGTGAGCGGGGCGGTCGACCGGCTCGGGCTGGGAGGTGACTCGTTCGTGGTCGAGGTGGCCAGCAACGACGGGTACCTGCTGCGGCACGTCGTCGAGCGGGGCATCCGGTGCCTGGGCGTCGAGCCTTCCGAGAACGTCGGCCGGGCGGCCAGGGACGCCGGGGTGCCGACGCACACGGCCTTCCTCGACGAGCGGACCGGCGCCTCGGTGCGCGCGGAGCACGGGCCGGCCGACCTGGTGGTGGCCAACAACGTCTACGCCCACATCCCGGACGTCATCGGGTTCACCCGGGGACTGCGCGCCCTGGTGGCCGACGACGGCTGGGTCTCCATCGAGGTCCAGCACCTGCTCACCCTGATGGAGCACAACCAGTACGACACGATCTATCACGAGCACTTCCAGTACTACACGGTCGCCTCCGCGCGGAGCGCCCTGGCGAGCGGCGGCCTCCGCCTGGTGGACGTCGAGTCGCTGCCCACACACGGCGGCTCGATCCGCCTGTGGGCCCGGCCGGCGGAGATCGCGGGCGAGCCGGGCGAGCGGGTGGCCGCGCTGCTCGCCGCGGAGAAGGCCGCGGGCCTGCACGAGCTGTCGGGGTACACCGAGTTCGGCGAGCGGGTGGCGCGGGTGCGCAGGGACCTGCTGACCTTCCTCCTCGACGCCGCCCGCCAGGGCCGGACCGTCGCCGGCTACGGGGCGCCGGGCAAGGGCAACACCCTGCTCAACCACTGCGGGATCCGGCCCGACCTGCTCCCCTTCACCGTCGACCGCAATCCGTACAAGCACGGCAGGTTCACCCCCGGCACCCGCGTACCGATCCTGCCGCCCGAGCGGCTCGCCGAGGAGCGGCCCGACTACGTGCTGGTCCTGCCGTGGAACCTCCGCGAGGAACTCGTCGAGCAGCTGTCCTTCGTACACGCCTGGGGAGGCCGGCTGGTCTTCCCCATCCCCAACCTGGAGATCGTCGAGGTGAACCCGTGAAGGTCGTCCTCTTCTGCGGCGGATACGGCACCAGGATGCGCACCGGCACCCCCGGCGACGCGCCCAAGCCCATGCAGCTCGTGGGGCCTCGGCCGCTCATCTGGCATGTGATGCGCTACTACGCGCACTTCGGGCACACCGAGTTCATCCTCTGCCTCGGCTACGGCGCGCACCACATCAAGGACTTCTTCCTGAACTACCAGGAGACGACCTCCAACGACTTCGTGCTGCGCGGCGGCAGGGTCGAGTTGCTGTCCACCGACATCTCCGACTGGTCGATCTCGTTCGTGCAGACCGGGATCACCTCCCCGATCGGTGAGCGGCTGCGCCGGGTCCGCGACCACCTGGACGGCGAGGAGATGTTCCTGGCCAACTACGCGGACGTGCTCACCGACGCGCCGCTGCCGGAGATCGTCGAGCGCTTCACCCTCTCGGGCGCGGGCGCGTCGATGATGGTGGTGCCGCCCTCGGACACCTTCCACTGCATCGAGCTGGGCGAGCGCGGCACGGTCGGCGGGATCACCCCGGTCAGCGAGATGCCGCTCTGGGTCAACGGCGGATACTTCGTGCTCCGCCAGGAGATCTTCGACCACATCCCGGCCGGTGGTGACCTGGTCGCGGACGGCTGTGCCGAGCTGGCCAAGCGCGGCAGGCTGCTGGCCTACCCGCACCGCGGCTACTGGCGGCCGACGGACACGGTCAAGGAGCGGGTCGCCCTCGACGAGGCGTACTCGCGCGGTGACCGGCCCTGGGCGCTCTGGGAGCGCGAGCACCTGGCGGTGCCGACCACGTGATCCGCTTCAGACCGGCCCAGGCGGGCCGGATCGCGCTGCTCGCCGCGCACTGCGACGACCTCGCCATCGGGGCGGGCGGCAGCCTGCTGACCCTCTGCGCCGCGCGTCCCGGCATCCGGGTGGACGCCCTGGTGCTCTCCGGCGGCGGGACCGAGCGCCAGGACGAGGAGCACGCGGCGCTGACCGCCTTCTGCCCGGGCGCCGAACTGCGGCTCACCGTGCTCAAACTGCCCGACGGGCGGCTGCCCGCGCGCTGGGAGGAGGCCAAGGAGGCGGTGGAGGAGCTGCGCGCGCGCACCGACCCCGAGCTGCTGTTCGCGCCGCACCCCGCCGACGCCCACCAGGACCACCGGACGCTGGCCGAGCTGGTGCCCACGGCCTTCCGCGACCACCAGGTGCTCGGCTACGAGATCGCCAAATGGGACGGCGACCTCGGGCGCCCCTCGGTCTACCAGCCGCTCGCGCCCGAGGTGGCCGAGGCGAAGGTGAGCCTGCTCCAGCGCCACTACCCCTCGCAGCGCCACCGCCCCTGGTACGACCGCGAGGTGTTCCTCGGGCTGGCCCGCGTCCGCGGGATCGAATGCCACGCCCGCTACGCCGAGGCGTTCCACGTCAACAAGCTGACCCTTGACCTGTCTGGAGGTTGAACCGGATGCGCGTGCTGCTGACCGGGCACCAGGGCTACCTGGGGAGTGTGATGGCCCCGGTGCTCGTCACCGCGGGCCACGAGGTGACCGGGCTCGACTCCGGGCTCTTCGCCGGATGCCTGCTGGGTCCCGCGCCCGGCGACCCGCCGGGACACGCGGTCGACCTGCGGGACGTCACCCCCGGTCTGCTGGCGGGGGTGGACGCGGTGGTGCACCTCGCCGCGCTCTCCAACGACCCGCTGGGCGCGCTGGCGCCCGAACTGACCTACGACATCAACCACCGCGCCGCGGTGCGCCTGGCGAGGCTGGCCCGGGACGCGGGCGTGCGCCGGTTCCTGTACGCCTCCACCTGCTCGGTCTACGGCGCTTCAGGCGATGACCTGGTCGACGAGGACGCGCCGCTGCGCCCGGTGACCCCCTACGCGGACTCCAAGGTCAGGGTCGAGAGCGACCTGTTCGAGCTGGCCGACGGGGACTTCAGCCCGGTGTTCCTGCGCAACGCCACCGCCTTCGGGTTCTCGCCCAGGTTGCGCGCGGACATCGTGCTGAACAACCTCGCCGGGCACGCGCTGCTGTCCGGGGAGGTCAGGGTGCTGTCCGACGGCACCCCGTGGCGCCCGCTGGTGCACGCCGCCGACATCGCGAACGCCTTCGCCATGGCGCTGGCCGCCCCGCGCGACGCCGTCCACGCCAGGGCGTTCAACGTCGGCACCGAGGAGAACAACCTGACGGTGGCCCAGATCGCCGCCGAGGTCGCCGAGGCGGTGCCGGAGGCCCGGGTCGTGATCACCGGGGAGACCGGGGCCGACCCGCGCTCCTACCGGGTCGACTTCTCCCGCGTCCGCGACGCGCTCCCCGGCTACCAGGCGCTGTGGACGATCAAGGCGGGCGCGCTCCAGCTGGTCGAGGCGTACCGGCGGTTCGGCCTGACGGCGGACGACTTCCAGCGCCGTTTCACCAGGCTGGCCTGGTTGTCCGCCCGCCGCGAGGCGGGCACCGTCGACGGCGCGCTGCGCCCGCGCGAGGTGGCGGGGGCGGTGGACGGTGACCGATGACGGCGAGGGGCGCGGGATGCACGCCCTGGTGGAGCGGCTCTACCCGCTCTGCCGGAGCATCACCGGCGACGGCGTGCGCCGCACCCTGGAGATCGTCGCGGAGTCCATCGGCCTGCGGGTCCACGAGGTGCCGACCGGGACCCAGGTCCTGGACTGGACGGTGCCCAGGGAGTGGAACATCCGCGACGCCTACGTCAAGGACGCCTCCGGTGCCAGGGTCGTCGACTTCGCCGCGTCGAACCTGCACGTGGTCGGCTACAGCGTCCCGGTGTCGGCCACCATGACCCTGGACGAGCTCCGGCCCCACCTGCACACGCTGCCCGAGCAGCCGGGGCTGATCCCGTACCGGACCGGCTACTACGCGGAGACCTGGGGCTTCTGCCTGGCCCACGACACCCTCGCGGGCCTGGCCGACGGGCGGTACGAGGTCATGATCGACTCCACGCTCGCCGACGGTCACCTGACCTACGGCGAGCACGTGGTGCCGGGCAGGGTCGATGAGGAGGTGCTCGTCTCCTGCCATGTGTGCCATCCGTCGCTGGCCAACGACAACCTGGCGGGCATTGCGGTGGCGGTCGGGCTCGCGCGGCGGCTGGCCGAGGCCGACCCGTGGTACACCTACCGCTTCCTGTTCGCTCCCGGCACCATCGGCGCGATCACCTGGCTGGCGCGCAACCGGGAACGCGCCGGGCGGATCAGGCACGGCCTGGTGCTGGCCTGCGCGGGGGATCGCGGCCCGCTGACCTACAAGCGCAGCAGGCGGGGCGACGCCGAGATCGACCGCGCCGTGCGGCACGTGCTGCGGACCTCGGGGCGTGACCACGCGATCGTGGACTTCTCCCCCTACGGCTACGACGAGCGGCAGTTCTGCTCGCCGGGCTTCGACCTGCCCGTCGGCTCGCTCACCAGGACCCCCTACGCGGGCTACCCGGAATATCACACCTCCGCCGACAATCCGGACTTCGTCTCCCCGGAGGCGATGGCCGACACCCTGCGGACCTGCTGGGAGGTGACCCGGGTGCTTGACGGCAACCGCTGCTATCTCAACCTCAGCCCGCACGGAGAGCCGCAGCTGGGCAGGCGCGGCCTGTACGGGGCGCTGGGCGGGCGCAGCGACACGCGGCAGGCCCAGATGGCGATGTTGTGGGTGCTGAACCTCTCCGACGGGGAGCACAGCCTCCTGGACGTCGCGGAACGATCCGATCTGCCCTTCGCCGCGGTGGCCGACGCGGCACGGGCGCTGTGCGGCGCGGGACTGCTCAAGGAGTGCGGGAAATGACACTGCAACGGGCCGGCACGGGTCCCGGAGCGCTCAACCTCCGGGTCGGCGAGACGGTGGAGGTGCTCGGCGAGGCCGAGATCATGGCCACCCTGGACGAGCGGGGAGAGCTGGACGCGCTGCCCTTCATGCCGGAGATGCTGGCCTTCTGCGGGCGGCGGCTCACCGTGCACAAGGTGGCGCACAAGCTCTGCGACACGATCAGCAGCAGCGGCATGCGGCGGATGGAGCGGGCGGTCCACCTGACCGGGGCCCGCTGCGACGGGCAGGCGCACGGCGGCTGCCAGACGGCCTGCCAGTTCTACTGGAAGGAGTCCTGGCTCAAGCGGGTGGATCCGGACTCCCCCCTCACCCCGGTCACCGAGCACGACCTCGCCGCGGGCCGGCCCCTGCTGCCGATCCTGCAGGCCGCGACCAGGAAGGAGCCGGGACCGGGCGGGGAGGAGCGCTTCTCCTGCCAGGCGACCGAGCTGCTCCGCGCCGCGCCCACCTGCCTGCCGTTCAAGGACGTCGGGCAGTACGTCGCCGACGTGCGGACGGGGAACGTGGGCGTGCCGTGGATGCTGCGCTCGTTCCTCGTCGGGCTGTTCAACCGCTTCCAGCAGGTCAGCAGGCGCCTCCTGCCCAGATGGCTGTGGATCAGGGGCGGGCTGCGCTGGGGGTTCGTCAGGGGCAAGGCCGGGCCCACCACTCCGACGCGGACCCTGGACCTGCGTCCGGGGGAGCTGGTCCGGGTCAGGTCCAAGGAGGAGATCCTCCAGACGCTCAACGACGACCTGCTCAACCGCGGCATGGGGTTCGAGGAGGAGATGTCGCGCTACTGCGGGCACGTCGCGCGGGTGAGCGCCCGCGTCGAGCGGTGCCTGGACGAGAAGACCGGCCGGATGCTGCAGATGAAGAACCCCTGCATCGTCCTGGAGGGCGTCATCTGCGCGGGCGCGTACAACGTCAGCTGCCCGCGCGAGTTCGTGCCGTTCTGGCGGGAGATCTGGCTCGAACGCGTCGAGGAGCCCAGCTGAGCCGATCACCCCACGAGACAGGCGGAAGGCACGGATGAACCAGCGACAGGGCGGGGACGCCGGCGCGGACGAGGCGACCGACGCGACCGGGACGGCCGGGGAGCAGGTCGGGACGATCGGCAGGAAGGCCGGCCGCGGCCTGCGCTGGAGCCTGCTGGGCAACCTCGGGACCAAGGTGACGACCTTCGTCATGGGGCTGGTGCTCGCCCGGCTGCTGGTGCCGGAGGACTTCGGCCTCTACGCCATCGCGCTCGCCGCGACCACCTTCGTCATGCACGTCAACGACGTCGGCATCATCGCCGCCACCGTGCAGTGGCGGGGCAGGGTCGAGGAGATGGCGCCGACGGCGACGGTCATGGCCCTGGCGTTCAGCACCGGGATATACGGGATCTTCTGGGTGGTGGCTCCGTACTTCGCGGAGCTGGCGGGCAGCGCGGAGGCCACCCCGGTGGTCCGGCTGCTCACCGCGATCATCCTCATCGACGGTGTCACCGCGGTGCGGGCCGGCTCGCTGATGCGCGGGTTCGGGCACGACAGGCTGACCAAGGCCAACATCGCGGGCTCGCTGGTCAACGCGGCGG
Source organism: Streptosporangium sp. NPDC049644 (assembly GCF_040675205.1). Taxonomy (NCBI): domain Bacteria; kingdom Bacillati; phylum Actinomycetota; class Actinomycetes; order Streptosporangiales; family Streptosporangiaceae; genus Streptosporangium; species Streptosporangium sp. NPDC049644. The sequence continues at coordinate 172,498 of NZ_JBFAOJ010000001.1, forward strand.
TGGCCGTCACGCTCGCCGCGAACGGCGCCGGGGCCTACAGCTTCGCCTGCGGGCAGGTCGCGGCCAACGCGGTCACCGGCGCGCTGGTGCTCGCCTGGGCGGGGTTGCCGTTCCGCCTCGGTTTCGACCGGGAGGTCGCGGCCAGGCTGCTGCGGTTCGGCGCACCGCTGGCCCTGGGCCTCGGCATCGAGGCGGTGCTGATGAACGCCGACTACGTCATCGTCGGCGCCGTGCTCGGCCCCGCCGCGCTCGGCTTCTACCTGCTGGCCTTCAACGTCTCCAGCTGGGTGCCCAGCGTGATCGGGACAGCCCTGCGCTACGTCACGGTGCCCAGCTTCTCCAGGCTGGCCGAGCAGCGGCCCGAGTCGCTCTCGCTGGGGGTGCAGCGCTCGGTGCCGCTGCTGGTCGCGTTCGTGCTCCCGGTCGCCGTCGTGACCGCCACGCTGGCGCCGGAGATCGTGGCGTTCCTCTACGGCGAGAAATGGGCACCGGCCGCCGGGGTACTGGCGCTGCTCGCGGTCCTGCTGGTGGTCCGGATGCTCACCTCCCTCGCCTTCGACATCCTCACCTCGGCGGGTGCGACCAGGGCCACCGTGTGGATGAACCTCGGCTGGGCCGTGGCGCTGGTGCCCGCGCTGTGGGCGGGCACGCACTGGTACGGCATCCGCGGCGCGGCGATCGGTCACGCGCTGGCCGGCCTCCTGGTCGCCCTGCCGATGGCGGTGCTGATGCTGAGCCGCGCGGGGGTGCGCCTGGCACCCGTGCTTCCGGCCCTGGTCCGCCCGCTGCTGGGCGCCGTGCTCGCGGCGGCCGTGACCGTGACGCTCGCCGGGATGACCGGCGGTCCCCCGCTCGTCCGGCTCTGCGTGGCCGGCGGTGGGGGACTGCTCGCCTACGTCCTGCTCGCCGTACCCGCGGCGCGGCTCAGAGAACTCGGCGCGCGGGCCGTTCCCGCCCGTGCCCGCTGAACCACCACCGAGAGAAAGAGAGGACCGGATGCCGAACTCCGACACGCTGGTGTCCATCGTGCTTCCCGTGCGCGACGGCGCCGGGCGGATCGAGGGCGCGGTCCGCTCGGTCCTCGGCCAGGACCACGAGCGCCTCCAGCTGGTGATCTCCGACAACGCTTCCACGGACGGCACCGAGGAGATCTGCCGCGACCTGGCCGCGACCGACGGCCGGATCGTCTACCGCAGGCATCCGGAGAACGTGGGCCTGTTCGACAACTTCGTCCGCACCGTCGAGCTGGTCGAGGGCGAGTTCTTCCGCTGGGTCGGCGACGACGACCGGCTGGAGCCCGCCTGCGTCTCCCGCTCCCTGAGGGCCTTCGCCGAGGACGACCGGCTCGTCCTGGTGACCACGCAGGTCGCCTACACCGGGCCCGACGGGATGGTCGCGACCGCGCCCCTGGAGGGCTCGGAGCTGGCCTCGGACGACCCGGTCGAGCGGTTCACCGGGATGCTGCGGCTGCTCAACGAGAGCCACCTGCTCATCGACCCGCTGTACGGCCTGCTGCGGCGCGAGCCGCTGGCGCGAATCCCCCGGCGGAACATGCTCCGCGAGGACGAGGTGTTCGCGGCGAAGCTGGCGCTGGCCGGACCGTGGGGGCACGTTCCCGAGGTCCTCGCCCACCGCAACTGGAAGCACGACACCCTGTCCGCGATCGCCCGCCGCCTCGACGTGCCGCCCTGGAAGGCCCGCTGCTCCACCCTCCTGCAGTGCGGGGAGCTGCTGGGCTGGCTGCGGGGGGCCGGCCTCACCGGCGAGCAGCACCGTCGCGCCCGCGCGGCGGTCCTCGGCATGTACGCGCGCCGCCAGCGGATCACCGCGGCCCGCCGGGGCCGCAGGCTCGCCCTGATCGCCTCGGGACTGGTCCCCGGCATCCGCTCCGGTGACCCGCTCCGGTGACCCGCAGAAAGGAACCTCAATGACCACCGTCTTCTCCAACAGCGTGGTGGACGACGACACCCGCAGAGAACTGCTCTACCGGGGACAGGTCTTCGTCTACTCGGCGACGCCCGCCTCCACCCTGCTGGCGGCCTTCGCGCGGGAGATGACCGCCGAGGCGTTCGGCGGGCGCGACCCGGAGACCGCACAGTTCGACATGCCGGTCGAGGAGTTCGCCGACCTGCTGGCCCGGCTCAAGCCGCGGTTCATCCACCACCCCCGGTGCAAGGAACTGCTGCCCGCGGTTCTCGAGGAGCTGGGCTGCGACCTGGACCGGACCTACTTCGACGTGCCCCGGCTGCGCACCTCCACCTCCCACGACTACCTCACCTCCGGGATCTCCTACGCCTTCCACCCCCATCGAGACTGCTGGTACTCGGCTCCCTTCAACCAGCTCAACTGGTGGATCCCCGTCTACGAGGTGGTCCCGGAGAACGTGATGGCCTTCCATCCCCAGTACTTCGGCAACCCGGTGCGCAACGGCAGCGCGCGCTACGACTACGCCGAGTGGAACAGGACGAGCCGGCTCACCGCCGCCCGGCACGTGCGCGGCGACACCAGGGAGCAGCCCAGGCCGGAGGAGAACGTCGTGCTCGACCCGCAGGTGCGGGTGGTGCCAGAACCGGGGGGCGTCATGGTGTTCTCCGGCGCCCAGCTGCACTCCACGGTGCCCAACACCTCGGGCAGGACCCGCTTCAGCATCGACTTCCGCACCGTGCACATCGACGACGTGCGTGCCCGTCGCGGCGCGCGCAACGTGGACGCGGCGTGCACCGGCACCACCCTGCGCGACTTCGTGCGCTGCGCCGACCTCGACCCGATGCCGGAGGAACTGGCGCTGGCGTACGAGGCGGAGGCGCTGGCCAGGGTCGGGTGAGCGGCGGCCCCCGGCCACCGACACACCGCAGTAGTGACAAGGAGTTCGTGTGCCGCGACCGATACGCATCGTGTCCCGGGCGTCCGGCGCGCTCGGGAGAGCGGGGAAGACGTAGTGGAGTTCTGGAGGACCGTGCTCGACCTCGCCCGCAGGAAGCGGGTCGGGCTTCCACTGGTCGGCCTGGCGCTGCTCGGCGCCGCGGCCGTCTTCTTCCTGGTGCCCCCGCGCTACCTGGCGAGCACCTCCATGGTGCTGACCACACCCCCCGCGGGAGGGACGACGGAGCCGGACAAGCCACCGGGGCGGAGCAACCCGCTGCTGCAGTTCAGCGACGGCCTCCGGACCACGGCGGGCATCCTCATCCTGTCCATGAACACCGAGGCGGTCGCGGCGGAGCTGGGCGTCGTGAAGGACGGCCCCGTCGAACTGACGATCAACGACGGGCGGACCAACCCCGGCATGCTGGGCATCCTCATGAACGGCCCGTTCGTGTACGTGGAGGTGCGGAGCGACTCCGCCGAGCTCTCCCGTGCCGTCATGGCCAGGACCCAGTCCCGCCTGCGGGCCGAGCTGGTCCGCAGGCAGGAGACGCTCGGCGCCCCTGTCTCCACCTTCATCGGGCTCGTCGAGGTGGTGCCGCCCGCGTATCCCGTGATGGACCGGAGCGGCACCTGGAAGGCCATGGGCGGGACGGCGTTCCTCGTCGTCGTCCTCGGCCTCGGTGCCGCGTACGCCGTGGAGCGCCGCAGGGTGTTCCGGCACTCCTCAGGCGGCGAACGGCCGGAGGGGCCGCCCCCGGCAACGGCGGAGACCCCGGACGGCCGGGAGGGCGATGACCGCGATGACCGGGGCGACCGGGGCGAGCGCGGGGAGAAGCCCGAGAGCGGCGAGGGGTGCGAGGGGCGGGAGGAGCAGACGGTGTGAGAAGCGGACGAGGCAAGCGGTAGAGGACCTGGTCACCGGCCGGGGAACCGTGCGGTTCTCCGGCCAGAAAGGGAGAGGTGTGGACTTCTGGGGGACAGTGCTCATCGTGTTGAGGCGCTGGTACGTCGCCCTGCCGGCGTTCCTGCTCTCCATCGGTGCCGCGGCGGGCGTCTACTCGTCGATTCCGACGCTCTACGTCTCGAACTCGGTGCTCGTGCTGACCATCCCGCCCACCGGCGGAAGCCTGCCGAGCGATCCCGGTCGCCCCAACGGGCTGACCAACCCCCTGCTGAACTTCGACTGGGGCCTGAGCATGTCCGCCTCGATCCTCGTCCAGGTGATCAGCGCGCCGGAGACCGTGGAGTCGCTCGGCGTGCGGCCCGAGGGCGACACCACCTTCACGGTCACCAACGGCAGCACCAATCCGGAGTCGCTGGACGGCGGGCCCTTCGTGTACATCGAGGGCACGAGCAGGTCGCCGTCCGAGGCCCGGGACATCGTGACGCGGGTCAGGGACCGGGCGAGGATCGAGCTGGCCGTCCGCCAGCGGCAGTTGAACGCGCCCCCGGCGACCTACATCACGATGAACGAGATGGTGCCGCCGACGGAGCCGCAGCCCCAGCGCACCGGGAAGACCCGGGGGGCCGCCGCGGCCCTGCTTCTCGGAGTGCTCGCCGGCCTCGCCGCGGTGTTCTCCCTGGAGAGTTTCCTCGACGCCCGGAGACGGAGGGGCCGGGTGCCCCCGGCACCGGCGTCCGGGCTGCCCGCCGAACCCTCCCTGCTGCGGCGTTGAGAGCCCCCGTGGTCCCCGCCTCCCTTGACCGTCCCGGTCTGCGCAGCGCCGACGGGGCGACCCTGGCCGCCGCGTTCGTCGTGGTCCTGATGCTGGTTCCCGCGCGGCTGGTCTTCCGCGGTGTGCCCTTCTCGCTCACCCCGGCCGACGCGGTCGGCCTCTTCGCCGCGCTCTGGTGGTTCTGCGCGCACCTCACCACCACGCTCGGCGCGGCCAAGGGCCCCAACCCCGTGCGCACCGCGCTGTTCGCGTACGCGGTCGCGATGCTGGTCACCTACGGGTACGCCGGTGCCGGGTACCTGCCGCCCGACGAGCTCAACATGGCCGACCACGGCATCGTCCTCGTCGTGGCGACGGTGGGCATCGGGCTCGGGGCGTGCGACGGCATCCGGGGCCGGGAGCGGCTCGACTTCGTCCTGAAGTGCCTCGTGGTCTGTGGCGCGGCCGTCGGGGTGATCGCGGCGCTCCAGTTCGTGCTCGAATTCGACCTGACCAAATATCTGGCCCTTCCCGGCTTCCGATTCACCGCGGAGCTGCCCGCGATCCTCGAACGGAACACCCTGCGCCGGGTCGCGGGTACCACGGGGCACCCCATCGAGCTCGGGGTCGTCTGCGCGATGATCACACCTGTCGCGCTGCACTACGCGTTCGGCGCCCGCGACCGGGGCGAGCCCTCCCTGCGCTGGTGGATCTGTTCCGCGCTGATCGGCGCCGGGCTGATGTTCTCCGTGTCGCGGTCGGCGGTCCTCGGGATAGCCGTCGTCGGCGCGGTGCTCCTCGCGGGCTGGCCCGCGCGCAGGCGGCTGTGGGCGGCACTGGGCGGCGCCGGGTTCCTGGTGGCGATGAAGGTGGCCGTGCCCGGCCTGCTCAGCGTGTTCCTCGGGCTGTTCACCAGCCTGTCCAGCGATTCGAGCATCCAGTACCGGACCCACGACTACGCGGTGGCGGTCACCGAGATCGGGAATCACCCCTGGGTCGGCAGGGGGCTGGGCACCTGGTACGCGCCGAAGCACCTGATCTTCGACAACCAGTACATCCTGTCGCTGGTGGAGACCGGGATCATCGGCCTGGTCACCTTTTCCGGGATCTTCCTGACCGGCCTCTGGGCGGCGCTGCGCGTCCGCCGCCTCAGCGCCGACCCCGCCGTGCGGGACCTGGGGCTCGCCCTGGCCGCCTGCCTGGTCGTCCCCCTGGTCGGGGCGGCCACGTTCGACCTGCGCTCGTTCGCGACCGTGACCGGCCTGTCGTTCCTGGTCATCGGAGCCGCGGGCGCGCTGCTGCGCGGCACCCGGCCGCCCGGGAAAGCCGTCGGGAGGCCCGTCGAGAAACCCGGTGAGGAGGTCAGCCGACCAGCCGCGCGCGCAGGTCCGCCCAGGAACCCGCGGCCAGATCACGCTCGCTGATCGCGGTGACCGGCATCGGCCACTGGATGCCGAGATCGGGGTCGTCATAACGGACCGAGAGGTCCTCGGCGGGGTCGTGCTCCCGGTCGATCCGGTAGCAGACGTCCGCCTGATCGGTCAGTGCCTGATAGCCGTGCAACAAGCCAGGAGGAACGTAGAGATGGACGAACATCTCATCGTCGAGCACCACCGACATCTGGCGGCCGAAGGTCGCCGAGCCCGGCCGGGCGTCGACGAGCACGTCGTACACGGCGCCTCGGGCGCACCTGACGAGCTTGGCCTCCCCCCGTCCGCCCCGGCCGTGCAGCGCCCGGACCGTTCCCAGGCGGGACCGCGACTGGCTGTCCTGGACGAACTCGGCGGGTCGCAGCCCGTGGGCGGCGGCGAGTGCGGCGTCGAAGGTACGGGTGAACAGCCCGCGGTCGTCCCTGTGCTGAGCCGGGACGAACAACAGGACACCGTCGATCTCGCCTCGTTCGACTCTCATACCCCCACTTTCCCAATTTCACGGGCTTCCGGCCATCCCAAAGGCGAAAACGATGTTGATCGGAACGGGCCACCGGACTCCGCGGCGGGCCCGGTGAGACCGGAGGAGATCCGGGGCCAGAACGGTTCGGCCAAGCCCAAGGGCGTCGGCGGGGCGGGGTTCACGCGTATCAGGGTCGGCGCGGTCGAGGTCATGGCGGTCAGCGAGGCCGAACTGCTCGACCACGTGGCGGCGGAATGGCGGCGGGGACGCGGCGGCGCGATCGTCACCGCGAACGTCGACATCGTCCGCGCCGCCACGCGCGATCCCGACCTGGCCGACCTGGTCGCCCGCTCCGAGATCGTGGTCGCCGACGGCATGCCGGTGGTCTGGGCCGCGGGGCTCGCCGGACCGGCCCTGCCCTGCCGGGTCACCGGGGCCTCGCTCGTGCACTCCCTGGCCGGGCGCGCCGCCCGCGAGAACCGCTCGGTCTACCTGCTCGGCGGAGAGCCGGGCGTGCCGGAGGCCGCGGCCCGCGCCCTCGCCGGACGCTGCCCCGGACTGCGGGTGGCGGGCACCTGCTCACCGCCCTTCGGGTTCGACTCCTCGCCGGAGGGGGTGCGTGAGGTGGTCGCCGGGGTGGTCGCCGCCGCACCGGACCTCGTCCTCGCCGGACTGGGCTTCCCCAAGCAGGAGAGGGTCATCGCCGCCCTCCGCGCCGAACTGCCCGGCGCCTGGTACCTCGGCTGCGGAGCCGGCATCCCGATGGCGGCCGGGCGGTTCCGCCGCGCCCCGGAGCCGGTCCAGCGGGTGGGCGCCGAGTGGCTGTACCGGCTCGCCCTGGAACCGCGCCGGCTGGCCCGCCGCTACCTGCGGGACGACGCGCCGTTCGCGGTCGCCCTCCTCGCCGGCGCGCTGCGCACCCGCCTGACGTCGAGGCACCGCGGATGACCATCCCTCCCGCACTCACCGGAAACGGCTCCGAGATGGCTGTCCCAGCCCGGCCCCGGCTCGCCGTGGTGATCGTCACGTATTTCAGCGGCCAGGTCGTCGAGGGGTGCCTGCGCTCACTCGGGGCGGCGCTGGCCGGCGCCGGTCCGGCACGGGTCGTGGTGGTGGACAACGCCTCGGCGGACGACACCGTCGAGCGGGTACGCGAGGCCGCGCCGGAGGCCGAGGTGATCCAGACCGGGCGCAACGCCGGCTTCGCCGCCGGGGTGAACGCGGGCATCGCCGCCGCGGCCGGCTGTGACGTGCTGGTGCTGAACCCGGACATCCGGCTCGCAGCCGGTTCGGTGCTCCTGCTCAGGCAGGCGCTTGCCGTGCCGGGGACCGGGATCGCCGCCCCCCGCCTCACCGCCGAGACGGGCGAGCTCCACCTCTCCCTGCGCAGGCGGCCCACCGTGCCGAGGGCGCTGGGTGAGGCGCTGCTCGGCGGCCACCGGGCCGGGCGGATCCCCCCGCTCGGCGAGCTGGTCGTGGAGCCGGCCGCCTACCGCGGGCCGCACACCGTCGACTGGGTGACCGGCGCGGCCTGGCTGGTCTCCCGGGCCTGCCTGGACGCCCTGGGCCCCCTCGACGAGCGCTACTTCCTCTACTCGGAGGAGACCGAGTACATGCTCAGGGCCGGGGAGGCGGGGTTCGCGGTCCGGTACGAGCCCCGGGCCGTGGCGGTGCATCTCGGTGGCGAGCAGTCCACTTCAAGCCGGCTGTGGGCGCTGTCGGCGGCCAACCGGGTCCGGATGCACCGCGAGCGGTACGGCCGCCCGCGCGGGCAGCTGATGCGGCTGGCCGTCGGGCTCAACGAACTGGTCCGCGCGGTGGCCAGGGGCGGCGAGGGCGGGAGAAGGCATCGGGCCGCCCTGCGCGGGCTGGTCGCGATGCGCGAGTGGCCGCCCAGGCCCGGCGAGGAGGCGGACTCCCCGGTCCGTGAGCCGGCACCCTCGTCCCATGAGCAGGTCTCCTTCGCCCACGGGAAGGCCCTGCCCGTCCAGGAAAGGACCTCCCCCGCTCAGGAGCGGGCTCTTCCTGTCCGGACGGAGGCCTTTCCTGCCCGGGAGGCGGGCTCACCCGGCTACGTCTGCTTCTCGGCGCAGGACTGGTGGTACCACAACCGGGCGCACTCGGACTTCCAGCTCATGCGCTCGATCGCCGCCCACCGGAAGGTCCTCGTGGTCAACAGCATCGGGATGCGGATGCCGACGCCGGGCAGGTCCACGCAGGTGCTGCGGCGCGTCGGGCGCAAGCTGCGCAGCGTCGCGATGCTGGTCAGGAGGCCGCTGCGCGAGCTGCCCGGCTTCTATGTGATGTCCCCGCTGCCGCTGCCCTTCTACGGGTCGCCGCTGGCCAGGCGGGTGAACGCGCTGCTGGTCCGGGCACAGGTGCTGGCCGTCTCGCGGGCACTGGGGCTGCACCGGCCTGTGATCATGGTGACCATCCCCACGGCGTGGGACGTGGTGCGCCCGATGCGCAGGCAGGCGCTGGTGTTCAACCGCTCCGACCGGCACTCGTCGTTCCCCGAGTCCGACCGGCCGACCATCGAGGCGCTGGAACGCGGCCTGCTGGAGCGTTCCGACCACGTGGTCTACGTCAGCACCGCGCTGATGGACGAGGAGCGCCGGCTGACCGGCGACCGCGCGTACTTCCTCGACCACGGGGTGGACACCGACCACTTCCGGCGGCGTCCGGAGAGCGAGCAGCCCGCCGACATTCGCGCGATTCCCGGACCGAGGGTGGGTTTCTTCGGCGCGCTCGACGACTATCTGGTGGACTTCGACCTTCTGGAACGGATGGCCAGGGAACTGCCCGACGTGTCGCTGGTCCTGATCGGTGACGCGACGGTCCCGATGGAACGGCTCACCCGGCATCCGAATGTGCACTGGCTCGGATTCAGGCCGTACGAAAGCATTCCCGGCTACGGCTCCGGGTTCGATGTCGCGATCATGCCATGGCTGGACAATCCATGGATAAAGCATTCGAACCCCATCAAACTCAAGGAATATCTCGCGCTGGGCCTGCCGGTGGTCAGCACCGATTTCCAGGAACTCGTGAACTATGCCGATCGAGTGAGAATCGCCGCGAGCGGTGACCTTTTCCTGGATGCTGTCCGTGCGACATTGCGTGAGGGGGGCCTCCGGCCGGCCGACGACCTGCGGGGGTCCGTGCTCGGTGCGTCCTGGTCGTCGCGTGCGGCACAGCTGATGGCGCTCGCCGAGCCGCCCTCGGGCCCGCGCTCGTCGGGCCCGCGCTGGTCGGGTCCGCGTTGAGGAGGACGAGGTCATGGGGGCTGGAAGGCACGGACGGATGAGGGGCCGCCGGTCCGGGCGGTCGCTGCCGGTGCTGGCCGGGGTGGGGGCCGCCTCGGTGACGATGGCGATGCTCGGGTTCTGCTCGGTCGACGCGCCCGCCGACCAGGCCGGACGCCCGCTCGCGGACACGTCGACCGCTGCCCCGCCACGGGGCGACGCGCCGCAGGGGAGGGCGCCGGGGGGCACCACCCGGGCCGCCGGCCACGCGTGGCCTGTGACGGCCGCGCGGGTGCCGTGGGAGGGCGGTCCCGCCTACTACGGGCGGTTCGCCGCGCCCGCCGCGGCGGGCTGGACGAGCCCGTCGTTCTTCCCGGTCGGCGTCTGGTTCGAGTCCGTGATCAGCCAGGCCGATGTGAACCGGGACAAAGCCGCCGGGATCAACACGTACGTGGAGCTGACCGAGACCAGCGACATGGCACTGGTGCGGAAGAACGGGATGTCGGCGCTGACGAACGTCCCCCTGCCCGGCTACGGCAGCGAGACGGTGGGCTGGCTGCTCGACGACGAGGTCGACATGTGGGCGAAGGCAGGGGACGCGGGGTGGACCGGCAACCACCCCGGCGAGGGCCCCCTGTGCGTCCCGGAAGATCAGGGATGCGGTTTCACGGTGTTGCGCGCCCAGCAGGACCGGCTCCCGAAGGGCGACGGAAGGCTGCACTACGCCAACTACGGCAAGGGCGTGATGATGTGGGAGAAGGACGCGGACGCCGCCGCGTTCGTCAACCGCTTCACCGACGCCGTCTCGGCCGACGTCTACTGGTACACCAGCGCGAGCGTCTGTCTGGACGGGCAGAACTTCCTGGCACTGCCGGTCGCCAGGTGCCGCAGGGCCGCCAACTACGGCGCCGTCATCGACCGCCAGCGCGAGCTGGACGCGCTGGACGGCCGCCGCCAGCCGATCTACGGTTTCGTCGAGGTCGGCTGGCCGGCCGAGAACGACACCCGGGCGATCCGGCCGGAGCAGGTGACGGGCGCGGTGATGAACTCGCTGATCCACGAGGCCCGGGGCATCGTCTACTTCAACCACAACTTCGGCGGCCCCTGCCACTCCCAGCACGTGCTGCGCGAGGGGTGCGGCAAGGCGGTCAGGCCCGCGGTGGCCGAGATCAACCGGCGGATCAGGAAGCTGGCCCCGGTGCTGAACACCCAGTCATACGCGCACCGCTTCGGCCCCGGCCTCGACACCATGCTGAAACACCACCGGGGCTCGTACTACGTCTTCGCGATGCCCGGCGGGAAGACGGCGCCGGGCAGGCGCACGTTCACGCTGCCGCGCGGGGTGCGGGCCACCCGCGCAGAGGTCCTCTTCGAGAACCGGACGCTCCGCGTCGACGCCAAGGGCCGCTTCACCGACTCCTTCGCCGCCGAGCACTCCCACCACATCTACCGGATCACGCCTTAGTGTCCCGCGCCTGAGACTCGGCGTGAGGAAGGCGCCAGCGGGCCCAGACGGTTTTGCCGGGGTGGTCGAGGAGGGGGGTGACGCCGGTGTCGTGGGCGAGGGCCTTGACGATGGTCAGGCCGCGGCCGTGCAGAGACTCGGCGTCGAGAGCGAGGTGGCGGGGCCGTCCGGGGCCCTTGTCGGTGACCTGGATCTGGAACTCGTCCGCGTTCGCCCACAGGGAGAGCCTGACCACCGGCTCGCCGTGGACGATCGCGTTGGCGAGCAGCTCTCCGGCCACCAGGACGGCGTCGTCGACGAGGTGGTGCAGTGCCCAGGCGACGAGAGTCTCGCGCACCATGGCACGGGCCTTGCCGACGATCGGCAGGTCGTGCGGCAGGTCCCAGCAGACGGTGCGCGGGTCGGCGGACGTCTGCGAGGCTTCAGGGAACTGCGGGTCGTACGGAGTGTGAGGGTGCGCCAAGGACTGAGGGTGGTTCAGGGCCTGCGGGTCGTACGGGAGTCGCGGGGTGTCCGGGGTCTCGGGCATGGGCCCTCCTTGGGGTGGCGGTGTGCTGTGTTCGGCCTCGCGCATCAGGCCGCGTAGCTCGTCGGCGGTGCCGGCCTGGACGATCAGGGGTTCGGAGGCGGGCCAGCCGGCGACGGCGTGGAAGCGCCGGGTGCCGGGGCCGTACCAGACGGTCCAGGCGGGCTCGATCTGGTCGAGCTGCTCGGCGGCGGCGCGTTCGGCCGGGTCCCAGGGCTGGGAGTCGACCCGCTCGGTGGCCGTCCCTCGCCGGTGCCGCCCGCTCTGCCTGGGCTGGGAGTCGCGCCCGTTCATGTGGTCGCTCCCTGCCGGTACGGGGTGTGCCTGCCGGAGGGGGTACGGGTGCCCGGTGGCCTGCCACGCCGGTACGGCACGGGGGCCGTGGTCACGGCCTGCTCCGGCCGCCGGTGCCGGCCGGGGGAGACCTCCGGGAGTCGCACGGGGGAAACGGCGGGGGCCGTGGGGCCGGGGATCGAGCGGATGGGCGTGGTGACCGGTGGGCGGCCGGAGAGGTTGAGACGGCGGCGGGTGGCCATTCGGGCGTGGACCTGGGCGGAGGTGGGTTGCTCCCAGTGGTGGCGGGCGCGGTGCGGCAGGCTGGCGGCCTCGTGCGCGTACGGGGGGTGACCGCACCAGCGGCAGCCGAGCGGCATCGGCGGCCGGTCAGCGTGCCAACGGACCCTGATCGGCCTGGGGTTTCCTCTAGGGTTGTGCATCGGGTCGGACCTCCTGTGTCCGGTCGAGGGGCTTGTCATGGCGTGCCGTGCCGTGGCAGGCCCCGCTTTGTTCGTGGGTTAGGGGCGACATGGCCCGGTATTTCCGTCTTGTGCGAAATGACTTCTGCCCGTCCGGCGGGGCTTACTCGACGGTGACAGGTACGTATCCGGAAGAGGCGTGAGACGCAACTGAGGGTGTGTTTTCCGTTGAATCGACGAACATTTCTACTCCCTTTATCCGGACATACATGGCGATTTTTTCGACGGTCGTAGAGAACTGCTCTCCGAACGCAGAGGAGGGCCGATCCGGTGGCGTTCCCGCTCTCCCGGACCTCTTCACAGCGTGCCCCTGGGTGACTACTTTGGGTATCGAAAGTCGAGGCACATCAGTGTGACAGTTTGTGGAAAGTTGTGTCTCTTGTGTTGCGATGTGGAATCCCTCGCTGGACGGAGACATAATGTCCAAGAATCCCAAGCTCAACCCAAAAAATGAAAAATGGGTTCTTTTCGGCGCAGAACTCCGCAAATACCGGAAAAAGGCAAAAATGACCCAGGACGACCTGGCCGAGGTGACTCAGTTCAGCAGGAGCCTGCTGAGCTTCACCGAGAGAGGTGAGCGCAATCCCAGTCGCAACCTGGCACAACGCTGCGACGACGCGCTGGGCGCGAACGGAGAACTCATCCAGTACTGGACGTACATCACCCACGCGGCGAGCCCCCGATGGTTCCGGGACTGGCTAGAGGTCGAACCGGCAGCGCATACGCTGCACACCTGGCAGCCGCTCGTCGTGCCTGGCCTTCTTCAGACCGAGGAATATGCGCGAGCCGTGCTGCGTGGAAAACCTGGCGTAACGGATCATGAGGTAGAAAAACTCGTAGCGGCTCGAATGGAGCGGCAAGCCATCTTCGCTCGGGCTTCTCCACCGATGCTGCGAGTGGTGTTGGATGAGGGTGTTCTGTACCGCCCGATCGGCGGCAAGGAAGTCATGCACGCTCAGATCGAACGCCTGCTCATTAGCTTCGCGTCACCCAAGATCGTTATTCAGGTGCTTCCGCTGGCTCTTGGAGTGACCACGGGGGTTCTTGGTGGTTTTATCATTGCGCAGATTCAAGGAAGTGTGGATATCGTGTATCTCGAATCTGCGCTAAACGGTCAAGTTACCAATAGGCCAGAGGATGTCGAAGCCATCCAGGCTACGTATGACACCATCCGAGCTGAGGCACACTCTCAGCATGTCTCGATCGATTTGATCAGAGAGGCAGAAGGAACATGGATCTGAGCGACGAGTTGAGAACAGCTGACTGGCGTAAGGCCACGAAGAGCGGGCCCAATGGTGGGGATTGCCTGGAGGTGGCTCCGTTGTCGGGTGGTCGGGTGGGGTTGCGTGACACCGAGGCCCCCGAGCGGGCGCCGTTCGTGGTGAGTGCGAGTGTCTGGGACGCCTTCATCGACGGCGCCAAGAAGGGCGAGTTCGACTTCTAGCCCCAACCTCGCAACACGGGAAGGCTCCTGGTAGCCGCCGGGGGCTTTCTCGTACTCACATGCTAACTAACATGCTAACTAGCATGTGGGGTCGGGGATGGGGAGAGATCAATGCTTGATGGGGAGCTCGCGGAGATTGTCGGCAACCTTCGCGCGCTGGGTGGCGACATCACCGATGTCGAGGTGAAAGCGTCGCGGACGGAACTGCCGAAGTCGACCCGTGAGACCCTCTCAGCCTTCGCCAACACCCATGGTGGGGTGCTCATTCTCGGGCTGGATGAGACCAAAGGGTTCGCGCCGACCGGGGTACGCGATCCCACGCGGCTCTCCAGTGACCTTGCCGCACTCTGCTCGGCCGATATGGAGCCGGCCCTGCGGCCGTTGATCCGCATCCACGATTTCGAAGGCGTCAAGCTCGTCGTGGCGGAGATCCCGGAGGTGGATCCGAGCCGGCGGCCGTGCTTCTACCGGGGGGCGGGCATGACGAAGGGAAGTTTCGTCCGCGTCGGCGACGGCGACCGTCGTCTGTCCAGCTATGAGGTCCAGGTCATGCTGTCCTCACGGGGACAACCTCGCGAGGACGAACAGGGCGTTCCGGGAACCGGCCTCGACCTGCTGGATCCGGCCGCTGTGGAGTCGCTGATCACACGGCTGAGAGTCAGTCGGCCGTACGCTTTCAAGGACCTTGACCGCCATGACGTGCTTCGGCGAGCGAAGGTCCTGGTGACGGGGACGGACGGTTTGGAAACGCTCTCGTTGGCCGGTCTGCTCGCGCTTGGCTCCTACCCGCAGGAACACTTCCCCCAGCTGATGATCAGCTTCGTGTACTATCCCCTGAGCAGCGGAGATGCCTTGGCCGGAGGAACTCGTTTCCTGGACAATCTCACTGTCGAGGGTCCTGTCCCCGTCATGGTCCGTGACGCGCTGGCAGCCATCCGCCGCAACATGTCCAGGCGGGCGGTCATCACGGGGATGGGACGGGAAGACATCTGGGAGTATCCGGAGACCGCTCTTCGTGAGGCCGTGGTCAACGCGCTCGTCCACAGGGACTTGTCCAGCGCGGCCCGTGGCACACAGATCCAGATCGAGATGTATCCGGATCGGCTGACGATCCGTAGTCCTGGCGGCCTGTTCGGACCGGTGACCCTCGACAGCCTCGCCGACGAGGGGATTTCCTCGGCGCGAAACGCGACACTGATGAAAATCCTCGAAGAGGTCACCGTTCCCGGGGAGACACGGACCGTCTGCGAAAACCGCGGCTCTGGAATCCGTGCGATGGTGGCCTCCCTGTTGGCTGCCGGTATGAGCCCTCCGCAGTTCGACGACCGGGTCTCCTCGTTCGTGGTCACCATCCCCAACCACGCCCTGCTGAGTGAGGAGACGGTGCGGTGGGTGGAGAGCCTCGGGGCGAGCGGCCTCACGGACAGCCAGTGCGTCGCCCTGGCCATGCTGCGTGACTCGGAGGTGCTCGACAACCGTTCCTACCGCGGCGCCACCGGAGTGGACTCGCGCGTTGCCACAGCCGAACTCCAGGATCTCGTGGCAAGAGAACTGCTCATCCAGAGCGGGGCACGGAGATGGGCCCGCTACGAGCTGCCCCCGCGCCTGCTCCGGTCTGCCGCCGTCGGGGCGCCCGTGTCATCACGAGCAGATCGACGCCCTCAGTTGCTGGAAGCACTCGGTGACGAAACCCTGTCCCGTGCCGAGTTGGCAACGCGCACCGGCCTCGGCGACCAGGTCGTACGTCGCTGGCTGTCGATCATGCGAGAGGAGGGCGTCGTTGAACTGGTGGGAAGCTCGCCCAGGAGTAGGGACGCGCGATACCGGCGGGTCCAGCAGGGCTCCCTGTTCCCACCTTCGTGAAGGGGTGCGCCCATGGAAGTGATGTACGGGCATTGGGACCGGTGAGCCGGGATCGGCATCGCTCCTCCGTCGCGTGTCGGGTGGTCGGGTGGGCCTGCGGGATACCGAGGCTCCTGAGCGGGCGCCGTTCGTGGTGAGTGCGAGTGTCTGGGACGCCTTCATCGACGGCGCCAAGAAGGGCGAGTTCGACCTCCCTGCCAGTCAGCTCCGCTAACTGTCCCGAAGATGATGATCGATGCCATCGAAGTGCGCCGCATTCCGGAGGCCGGAGAACCACGCGAGGCGTTCGAAGCCCGAGGAGACCTTTCTCAGGAAAGATCGATGGCGAGATCGGAAGTGGCGATGCCGATCTCGCCGTCGTATTCGGCCCCGGCGGCGGCTCGCGCGGCTGTGGCTTCCGTACCCGGCTGCAGGTGAGTCAGCAACAGGTGTCGGACGTCGGCTTCCTTGGCCTGCCGGCCTGCCTGGCGGGCGCTCGACAGGCTGCGCCGCGAATCCTCCGGGACCCGGTCCACATAGGTGGCCTCGGCCAGAAACAGGTCGGCGCCGCGTGCCAACTCCACCACCTCGGGGCTCGGGCCGGTGTCGCCGGTGTACGCGAGCACCCGCTCGCCCGCCGTCAGCCGTACGCCGGCATTGGGCACCGAGTGCGGCAGCAGGCGGGTCTGCGCATGGAACGGGCCGATGTCGATCCGGTCGTCGGCGGTGAACTCGCGCAGGACATGGGCATCGGTCAGGATTCCCGGGCGGTCCAGCGCGAGCACCGCGTCCAGGGCACCGGGCAGTGAGTACACCGGCAAGGGGGCCGGCGGATCGTCACGGAACGCACGCGCCCGCAACAGCGGGTTCAGATCGGCGCAGTGATCGGGATGTCCGTGGCTGACGAACACCGCGTCGACCTGATCAGCGGTGACCCGTTCCAACAGCCGCGGCACTGTCGCGTACCCGGGGTCGACGAGCAGCCTGAACCCGTCGTGCTCCACGAGATAACCGCTGCAGGCCTGGCCCGCTCCCGGCCACGCACCGCATCCGCCAAGGATTGTCAGCAGCATCCATGAACCCTAGCGGCCGGTTCGCCGACCGTGGCGCGTCCGTGAGTGCAGACGAGGAACTCCGGTCGTGTACGGATCGGACCGACCGGAGGCGAGCAGTGGGTGCGTCTTCTGATGGCGCGCGAGCGTGCGCTCCAGCCGCTGTGCCGAGACAGGCGACCCGAGTTCGACGACGAGCGAGAACTGCACTGGGTTGCGACAGAGGTCGATAACGCGTTCGAACGCCCCTGGCGGGCGCACGACCGGGCGTCTTGAGAGTCGCGCATGCGTCCTCGGTGTCGTTGTGTCGTTGTGTCGATGGGGCGGGCGCGTCAGCGCTCAGACTGCTCGGCCCCGATGCGGCCGCTTGTGACGGCGTCGGCGGCCATGCGGAGCGTGTCGGTCTCGAACGTGAGCCGTAAGGCGTCGGCGGGAAGCGCGCGCTCGATGAGGAGGCCGTTGAGGACGGATGCCAAGAACCGTGCGCTTCGCTCGACGTCGTTCGCCGGAACCGCGCCTTCGTCGGCGAGGACGGTCAGCCAGCGCTCGATGCGGTGCAAGCCCAGTCGCTCCAGCGAACGGTACGTGGCGACCTGGTCATCCGTCGGGTCGGACGCGATGTACGTCTCGTGGATCGCGCGCCAATACTCGCGCGCCCGATCTCCGGTACCGACCTGCGAGAGCAGTTGTCGCAGGCACGCGACGAGGCGCTCCGCCGGCGCTCGTTCGGTGTCGAGGATGGGATCGTCGGGGATGTCGACGTCGTAGATGCCGGCGACGACGGTGTCGATGAGCTCCCGCTGCGTCGGGAAGAAGTGGCGAAGCGAACCCATGCTGACGCCTGCTCGCGCAGCGACTCCTCGGACGCTCAGCCGAGCGGCCGGGTCCTCTCCGAGCATGGTCGCCGCCGCGATCAGGATCCTGTCGCGGGTGTCTCGCTTCGGTGGACGGTCGGGCATCGGCGGAACCTCCTCACACCTCATTTCTAGCACAGTGTGCTAGCTTCAATGAAGTAGCACAGTGTACTAGTGATGGTGTGACCGAAGACAGGAGGTTCTCGGGTGGGGTTCGGAGGATGGCGCAACCGTCGCGCAGCACGGCGCGTACGCCCTGGCAACGGCGAGCCGCTGCCGCGCTTCCGCTGGTGGCAGCTGCTGAGCAGGTCTGTGCGCACGCTGACGCTTCGCGCACCGGACGGCACCGCGTCCACCTACGCGGTCGACGTCCGTCAGATGGGCGATCGCGACGACGGCGCGGTACGCGCGCGGCTCTACCGCGACGGCGCACTCGTTTCGCTCTCGACAACGCCGGCTCGCTTCCCCGTGCCGGGCGGTCACATCGAGGTCGTCGTCGGCACCTACGGCTTACGACGCTGCCACTACGTGCAGGTCGATGGCACTGAGACGCAGTTGACGCCCCATCCCGCTTCCGCCGAGGGGCGACGCGCTCACTTGCATCGGACACACCCGAGGCTGAGCCGCCTCGTCGGCGTCGTCTCGACACTGCTCGTGCTCGTCGGGATCTGCGTGGCCATGCCACAACTCGCCGAGACCATCTCGCACATTCCGCCCGTGGCGGATGCGCTCGGAACATTCGATCTCCCTGTGCACATCCCGCTCGCGGCGAACCTCGCCGCAGGCATCGCGGCGGTCGCGGGCAGCACCGAGCGCGCGCTGCGACTGCGTTCGAACTGGCTAGACACTCTCGCGAGCTGACCATGCTGACCATGAGGAAGGACACCATGACGAACACCACCGAGGGTTGGCTCCTCCGAGGAGACAAGCCCGAACACTCGCCTCGCGTGCCGACCGGCGTCGAATACCACCGCGTCTACGCGGGCGACAAGCGCCGGATCCCGCGCGGCATCCTCACGATCGTGCTGCTGTTCGCCGGGCTCATCGGCTTCGCGCAGTTGTTTCTGATCGGCGCCGCCGTCATCGACGCGCGGATTCTCGGCCGTACGGGCTTCACCCCGCTGCAACAAGCCGCCGGCGCGCTCTCGCTCGCCGTGCTCATCCCCTACAGCATGCTGCTGCAGCGCCTGCTCTACGGCGTGCCCGCAGCTTCGCTGCACTCCGTTTCAGGACGTTTCCGCTATGGCGTCCTCGGCCGCTCGCTGCTCGCCTTCGGACCGCTGCTCCTCATCGTCGTCTCCATCGGGTTCCTCGTGCCCGGCGAGGCGGTCCCCTGGACGACCGCCGATCTCGTCGCGTTCATCGTCATCAGCACGCTGCTCAGCCCGCTGGCGGCGGCCGGCGAGGAGTACGGGCTGCGAGGCCTGATGTTCCGCGTCGTCGGAGGCTGGACCCGCGGCGCCCGCTCCGGGGCGATCCTCGGCATCATCGTCACGGCCGTGTTGTTCTCGCTCTTCCACGGCACGCTCGATCCCTACCTGCTCACCTCGTATCTCGTGCTGTTCTCGGCGCTGGCGATCGTCACCTGGCGCACCGGCGGGCTTGAGGTCGCCGTCGTGTTGCACGCCGTCTACAACGCCACGGCGTTCGTCCTCGCCACGACACTCCATCTCGACCTCGGCGGAGCCCTCAGCAGTCGTGGCGAGACGGTCGGTTCGGTCGGGAACCTGGTGCCCGGCGCCGGGCTTGTCGTCATCACCGCGATCATCTGGTGGATGACCCGGAAGTCGGGTCCCGCACGCACGCCTTCAGCGTGACGTGAGGCGGCACGAGCCGGCCCACCGACCTGACCTACCAAGATCGATTAGTGGGGGCCTCGGCCGCCATGACGGCGGGTGAGGCGCTCACACCTCCCCGGGGCGGAGAGGATGTCAGGTTTTCTGGTTCGATGAACGGCCACTGTCGGACACGCTTGGTTGCCGGTGAGTCACCAAGGGTATGTCGTGGCACGTTTCCAAACCCTCGCGAAAAGGCATTTCCTATGACCTTCTCCCGCACGACTATCACCCGCGCAGCCCTACTCCTGGCGGTTCTCGCCGCACCGTTCGTCACCCCGGCGACCGCGCACGCCGACAGTCACTACGTCTGCGCGGACGGCACCCGCTTCCAGCTCTCGGTGATGCTCGGCTACCACGTGCTGGCGACCCAGTGCACCGGCAGCGGAACCGAGAACCCGGTCACGATCACCATCACCTCCGGCTACTACGCGGGCGAGCACTTCTGCCGGCAACTCCTCGCCCACGGACCGGAACTGGTCAGCGGCCTGCAATGCACCTGAACCGGACAGCCTGCTACTTCTCACCCAGGCCCATTACCAACACCTCGTGAGTACGAGCGTGCGAGACGCGGGGCTTGTCTGATGGCATCTGGGCGCTCATTGTCAAGCGATGGAGTCAGCCTTGCGTAGCGCATCGGCCTGGCACACGTTCGAGCGGATCCGGCGGTTGACGCGGACGGGCATCGCCGACGGCGAGTTCCTGGCCGACCTCTCGCGCCTGCTGCGCGAGAGCGTTCCTTTCGACGCCTCGTTCTGGACGGGGGCCGATCCGGTGACCATGCTCGCCACCTCGCCCTCGCGGCTGGAGAACCTGGGTTCCGGTGAATACTGTGACCGCTACTGGGAGAACGAGTTCTTCGTCGAGGACGTCAACCACTTTCACACGCTGGCCGGTCTGCCGACCCCGACCGCGTCCCTGTATCGCGTCACGGGCGGGCGTCCGGCGCGGAGCTCCCGCTACCACAACGTGAACCTCGTGCAGGGACTCGGCGACGAACTACGGTGCGTGTTCCGGGCCGGAGGCGATGTCTGGGGTTACATGTGCCTGTGGCGGGCGATGCCCAGCTGTCGGGCTTGCGTCCGACACGCGAGCCCGACGCCGTCGCATCCCGCCAGGGCTCCGTCCTGACACGGAAAGCGGTACATGAAAACACGGCGGGCGTACGCGGCACCAGGAACCAAGGGCGGATCCAACCGGGGAGACCGCCTTCGGCGTCGGTGGCCGCTGCCGAACCGGAGCGTACGACAGGGAGCCCGCTTCCGTCATAGGCTGAATTTCGCCCGTGATGGAGGGAGGCTGCGGTGGCCGAGACGATAGTGGCCGAGGTGATGGCCGAGCTGGCCGAGCTGGAGGACCCGAGGATACGCGAGGTGAACGAGAAACACGGTGACGATCACGGTGTGAACCTCGGCAAGCTGCGCACGATCGCGAAGCGGCTGAAGACGCAGCAGGAACTCGCGTGCCGGCTCTGGGAGACGGATGACACCGCGGCGAGACTGCTGGCGATCCTGATCTGCCGCCCGAAGGCGTTCGAGCGTGACGAGTTGGACGTCATGTTGCGCGAGGCACGCGCACCCAAGGTGCACGACTGGCTCGTGAACTACGTGGTGAAGAAGAACCCGCACTCCGAGGAGCTGCGCCTGGCCTGGTCGGCCGACCCGGATCCGGTGGTCGCGAGTGCCGGCTGGGCACTGACCGTCGAACGCGTGGCGAAGAAGCCCGAGAGTCTCGACCTCGTAGCACTGCTCGACGTCATCGAGGCGGAGATGAAAGACGCCCACGATCGCCTGCAGTGGGCGATGAACCACTGCCTGGCGCAGATCGGGATCGAGCACGCCGAGCACCGCGCCCGGGCGATCGACATCGGTGAGCGCCTGGAGGTGCTCAAGGACTACCCGACTTCCCCGGGCTGCACATCTCCGTTCGCGCCCGTCTGGATCACCGAGATGGTGCGCCGACAGCCACGATAAGCCGGTGACTCCTTTGGTGAGCCGGCAATCCGTCCCCGCTCGAAGTCGACCACCACGCGCAGCCGCCCACCGAGAGTCTCGATCTAGGAGCGCGAAGGCGCCCATCGCTCAGCGGCCTTCACCGGCGAACCAGGCGACGGTCCGGCGCAGCCCCTCCTCAAGGCCGACGGTGGGCCGCCAGCCGAGGGTCTCGGCGGTGGGGGCCGGGTCGGCGATCCTGGCGCTGTCCAGTGGTCTGTCGGTGAGCGCGCCGTAGCGGGGGCGGGTCCGGCCGCCGACGATCTCGGAGAGCAGCTCCACGGTGTCGCGGATCGAGGTGCCCTTCCCGGTGCCGATGTCGAAGGCGCGGCCCGCCGCGTCCGGGGTCTCGCCCGCCGCGAGGAAGGCGTCGACCACGTCGTCGACGTACACCCAGTCGAGCTCGCGGGTACCGCTGCCCAGTTCGGGCTCCTGGCCGCGCAGCAGGGACAGCGCCACGTAGGGGACCAGTTTCCGGGTGTCCTGGCGGCCGGGACCGTAGACCATGCCGATCCGCAGGTTGCTGACCTGGACGCCCCACAGATGGTGGAACATCCGCGCGTAGCCGTCGGCGGCCCACTTGGACACCGCGTACGGCGAGGACGGCGCCCTGTCGCCCTCCTCCGGCCGCAACTCCTCCAGCGAGCCCGCCAGCACCACCCGGGTCCCCGGGGCGCCGGCGACCGCGGTCAGCAGGTTGACCACGCCGGTGAGGTTGCTGTGCAGCATCGGCAGCACCAGCTTCGGATCCCTGGCCCCGGCGACCTCGCTGGCCAGGTGAAACACGACCTCCGGGCGGACGGAGTCGACGAGCTTCTGCACCGCGCCCTCGTCGGAGACGTCGGCGACGTGCCAGGTCTCGCCGTCCGTACTCTCCCTGACCCGGCGGCCGACCGCGTGCACCCGCGCGCCGCACCCGTCCAGGCGTCGCACCAGGTGTGCCCCGATGAAGCCGCCGGCTCCCGTCACCAGCACCCGTCTCCCGCGCCAGTGGTTCTCTGCTCCGTGTACGGGGGCCGGGCTTCGCATCTGAGCTCTCCCTGTTCGAGCGAGGTTCTCGGGGAAGGACCGGATAATTCATACCTCGTGACATCGGATATCGGCAGGCAATGCCGGGAATCCGGGGAAAAGCGATGAGGCCCGCTCCGAAGAGCGGGCCTCGTCACGTGGTACGGGTGTCAGCCGATCCGCCAGGTGTCCCCACCGAGCAGCAGGTCGTTCAGGTCGCCGGGACCCCGCTCGTCGACGGCCTCCTGGAGTTGCTCGGCCATGAGCTCGTCGTAGGAGGGGCGTTCGACGCTGCGGAAGACGCCGATCGGGACGTGCTCGAAGGCGGGCTCGTCCAGCCGGGAGAGCGCGAAGGCCAGCGAGGGGTCGACGCGGTGGGCGTCGTGCACGAGGATCTCGTCCTCGCTCACCGACGACCTCGGGACGACCTCGATGCCGCCGTCGGCCGCCCGGCGCACCGCCTTGGAAGCCGAGGCGATGGGCTGTCCGTGCTCCAGGCGGAGCGTGATGTCGTCACGCCGCTCCGGGTCCTTCAACTGCTCGAAGGCGTTGTCGTTGAAGATGTTGCAGTTCTGGTAGATCTCGACCAGTGAGGTGCCCCGGTGCTCGGCGGCCTCGCGCAGCACCGACTGCAGGTGCTTGCGGTCGGAGTCGATGGTCCTGGCCACGAAGGAGGCCTCGGCGCCGATGGCCAGCGAGATCGGGTTGAACGGCTTGTCCAGCGAGCC
The DNA here is from genome assembly GCF_040675205.1 of Streptosporangium sp. NPDC049644. Classification (NCBI taxonomy): domain Bacteria; kingdom Bacillati; phylum Actinomycetota; class Actinomycetes; order Streptosporangiales; family Streptosporangiaceae; genus Streptosporangium; species Streptosporangium sp. NPDC049644. The sequence goes on from NZ_JBFAOJ010000001.1 coordinate 195,653, forward strand.
CATCGGGGTGGACTTCGTGATCTTGCCGACCTCGGAGGTCGGGGAGTACTGGCCCTTGGTGAGACCGTAGATCCTGTTGTTGAACAGCAGGATGTTCAGGTTGACGTTGCGGCGCAGCGCGTGGATGAGGTGGTTGCCGCCGATGGACAGCGAGTCGCCGTCACCGGTGATCACCCACACCGACAGGTCGGGACGCGAGGCGGCCAGACCGGTCGCGATCGCCGGGGCGCGGCCGTGGATCGAGTGGAACCCGTAGGTGTCCATGTAGTACGGGAACCGCGAGGAGCAGCCGATGCCCGAGACGAACACCATGTTCTCGCGCTTGAGGCCGAGCTCGGGCACGAACGACTGGACCGCGGCCAGGATGGCGTAGTCACCGCACCCGGGGCACCAGCGGACCTCCTGGTCGCTCTTGAAGTCCTTCATGCCGAGCTTGACCTCGGACTTCGGGACCAGCGAGAGCCCCCCGCCGGTTCCGGGGACGGACAATTCGGTACCACTACTCACTGTCGATCACGTCCTGGATCACGCCGGCAAGTTCTTCGGCCTTGAACGGAAGTCCACGCACTCGGTTGTAGCTGATGATGTCGACCAGGAAGCGGGCGCGGAGCAGCAGCGCGAGCTGGCCGAGGTTGATCTCCGGCAGCAGCACCTTGTCGTACCCGCGCAGGACCTCGCCGGTGTTGGCGGGCAGCGGGTTGACGTGCCGCAGGTGGGCCTGGGCGACCTTGCCGCCGGCCTTCCTGATGCGCCGCACGGCCGCCGCGATCGGCCCGTAGGTGGAGCCCCAGCCGAGCACCAGCACGCGGGCGTCGCCGTCGGGGTCGTCCACCTCGAGCGCCGGGATGTCGTGGGCGATCCCGTCGATCTTGGCCTGGCGGATCCTGACCATCCGGTCGTGGTTGTCGGGATCGTAGGAGATGTTCCCGGTGCCCTCGGCCTTCTCGATGCCGCCGATCCGGTGCTCCAGGCCGGCGGTGCCGGGAATCGCCCAGGGGCGGGCGAGGGTCTCGGGGTCGCGCTTGAACGGCAGGAAGGTCGTGCCGTCCTCGGCGTTCGGCCCGGAGGCGAACTCGGTGGAGATGTCGGGCAGGTCGGCGGCGTCGGGCACCTTCCACGGCTCGGAGCCGTTGGCGAGGTAGCCGTCGGAGAGCAGCATGACCGGGGTGCGGTACTTCACCGCGATCCTGGCCGCCTCCACCGCCGCGTCGAAGCAGTCGGAGGGGGTCGAGGGGGCGATGATCGGCAGTGGCGACTCGCCGTTGCGGCCGTACATGGCCATCAGCAGGTCGGTCTGCTCGGTCTTGGTGGGCATGCCGGTGCTGGGACCCGCGCGCTGCACGTCGACCACGATGAGCGGCAGCTCGGTGGTCACCGCGAGGCCGACGGTCTCGGCCTTCAGCGCGACACCGGGCCCGGAGGTCGTCGTGATGCCCAGCGCACCGCCGAAGGAGGCGCCGAGCGCCGCGCCGACGCCCGCGATCTCGTCCTCGGCCTGGAAAGTGCGGATGCCGAACCGCTTGTGCTTGGAGAGCTCGTGCAGGATGTCGCTGGCCGGGGTGATCGGGTAGGACCCGAGGAAGAGCGGCAGCTTCGACTGCACCGAGGCGGCGATCAGGCCGTAAGCGAGCGCCTGGTTGCCGGAGATGTTGCGGTACACGCCGGGGGCCAGCTTGGCCGGCTTGACCTCGTAGGAGACCGAGAAGGACTCGGTGGTCTCGCCGTAGTTCCAGCCCGCCTGGAAGGCGGCGATGTTGGCCTTGGCGATGTCGGGCTTCTTGGCGAACTTGGTCTCCAGGAACTGGATCGTCGCCTCGGTGGGCCGGTGGTAGAGCCAGCTCAGCAGCCCGAGGGCGAACATGTTCTTGGACCGCTCGGCGTCCTTCTTGGACAGCGAGAAGCCTTCGAGGGCCTTGACGGTCAGCGAGGTCAGCGGCACCGAGTGGACCCGCCACGCGGCGAGCGAGTCGTCTTCGAGCGGGCTGACGGCGTAGCCCACCTTCTGCAGGTTGCGCTTGGTGAACTCGTCGGTGTTGGCGATGATGTCGGCGCCGCGCGGCAGGTCCGAGAGGTTCGCCTTCAGCGCGGCGGGGTTCATCGCGACCAGGACGTTGGGCGCGTCACCCGGGGTGAGGATGTCGTGATCGGCGAAGTGGAGCTGGAAACTCGACACGCCCGGCAGGGTGCCTGCGGGGGCGCGGATCTCAGCGGGGAAGTTGGGGAGTGTCGACAGGTCGTTGCCGAACTCAGCCGTCCCGGCGGTGAAGCGGTCACCGGTCAGCTGCATGCCGTCGCCGGAGTCACCGGCAAAACGGATGATCACGCGTTCGAGTTGCTGAACCTGCTTGGTCACAGCTCAGTCCTCCTCGACGCGACAGGGCGCCGTTGCTCGTGGCACATTCTTTTTTCCATGCTAGATCCTCGGGGGTCACGCGTAGTCTTTTCGCGTTCCACTCGGCGGAGGAGGGCGACCCGTGTCGCGCATCCTCTGCGGCCGCTGAGTCGAAACCTGGGGCGCGGATGTCGCGTTCGCGGCCGGATCACGGCCTATGTGGAGGTCACGATCGCGGACGGCCGTCCCGACACAGCCCCGCCGCGAGCCGGCACAGGTCGACGTGCAGGCGGGCGAAGAGGACAGTTGAGGTCACGCTGCCCAACTATATGTCCCACCGCGGACGCGCTCTCATCGCCTCAGGCTATGGCCCCATAGCTCCAGGTTATGACATCGGCTACCGGTCCGGCTCCGCCGAAACGCCCCCGGATTCGTAGATCCGGCCGGGCAGCATCTCATCCGAGCCGTACAGCTCGGGGACGGTGACAAAGGTATAGCCCGCCGCGGAGAGCCGGCGCAGGATCTCGGGGGCCGCGTCGACCGTCGCGCGGTGGGAGTCGTGCAGGAGAACGATCGCTCCGGGCTCGGTCCGGGCGACGGTCCGGTCGGCGATCGCCTGCGGGTCGGCGTCCTGCCGGTCCTCGCTGTCCACGTTCCAGTGCACCACGGCCATGTTCAGGCGGCCCGCGATGGCGGCCACCTGGATGTCGCTGTCGCCGTACGGGGGGCGCATCAGGGTGGGGGTCTGGCCGATGGTCTGGGCGATCGTGTGCTGCGCGCGGGTGAGCTGGTCGGCGATCCTGCTGGAGGGCAGCATGGTGAGGACGCGGTGGGACCAGGTGTGGTTGGCCACCAGGTGTCCCTCGTCGCGCATCCGCCTGAGCAGGTCGGGCCGTGCGGAGGCGTTGGAACCGATGCTGAAGAAGGTCGCCCTGGCCCCGTGGGCGTGGAGGATGTCGAGCAGCCGCGAGGTCTCGGGGCCCGGCCCGTCGTCGTAGGTCAGCGCCACGCACCTGAGCTTCGCGCAGTCCACGCTGCCCGCCTTGGTGCTGCGCGCCGGAGGCTTGTCGGTGCTCGCGGCCTCGATCTCCTCCTGCGACGTGGGGGCCGGGACCTTCTTCGCCCGCACGGCCGCGCGCTGTGCCCGCAGCCCGACCTCCGACAGCAGCGGCGTCGCGGTCGCGGACGGTACGGCGACCACCACCCGGCCGGCGACCCCCAGCCCCACCTGCTCGTCGTCGAACTCCACGACGAGGTCGCCGCGCGGGTTGAAAACGAGGGAGTCGAACATCTCCCGGTCCGGCCTGAGCGCGTTCGGGGTCACCAGCGGTCCCCGCAGCGCCAGTTCGCTCCTGACGACCCCGGTCAGCGCGACCAGCGCGGGACGGCCGGTGAGCAGGTCGGCGGAGTCGAGGGCGCGCCGCTTCGTCCGGTCGTACCAGACGGTGGTGCGCGACTCGTTCCAGCCCGACTCCATGGAGCGGCCGATGCGCAGCCGTATTCCCAGGACCTCGGGGGACGCGGCGGCGAGTTGCCAGTCCACGTTGAACTCGGGCTTGGGCAGGGCGTCGGCGGGGCCGCCGCGCCGGGTGAACCTGTCGAGTTCCCCGCTCACGGTCCGGTGCAGCCTCTCGGTGAGGCGGGGGGCGTCGGCGACGGCCGGATAGACGGCGTGCACGTGCTGGTTTCCCGTCTCTCCGGAGAACAGGGTCCGGGTGTTCAGGCCCTGGACCACGGAGGGGTCCACATAATCGATCAATGTGGGCTCCGAGGGCACGGTGGCCTTCGCGGAAGAGGGGGTGGTGGTTGCGCCGCAACCGGCGATCGTCACGGCCATCCAGGCGATTCCTCCGATGAATCGCAGGCTAGGCATGAAGTAACCCTAGGTGCGGTAATAGTGCATTTACCCGGATTTGAGGTTAAGTGCACGGAGGCTTTAGCGGTGGGCTTCGCCGCATGACGGGAAGGGCGGATACTGCTATAGGTAGGGCGTACGGCAGATCCGGTGAGTCCGTGCGGCAGGCCCCGAAGAGGAGAGGCCATGAGCGGATATTTCGGCTCTTATGTGGTGGTCCTCGCGCTGTTCGCGATCGGCCTGCTGATCGTCGTCGTGGCGCTGCTCGGCAACCGGGCGCTCCGGCCCAGCCGCCCCACCGCCGAGAAGCTGCTCACCTACGAGTGCGGTGTCGACCCGGTCGGCGAGGGCTGGGCCCAGTCCCAGGTCCGCTACTACGTGTTCACCTACCTGTATGTGATCTTCGCGGTCGACGCGGTCTTCCTCTTCCCCTGGGCGACGATCTTCGCCGAGCCGGGCTTCGGGACGACCACCCTGGCCGAGATGTTCGTCTTCCTCGGCTTCATCGCGCTCGGCATCCTGTACGCCTGGCGCAAGCGCGTGCTCACCTGGACCTGAACCGGGCGAGCACGGGCACCGACCCTGAAGGAGAATGCGTGCCATGGCAGATCTCCCGATGCCCACGGTGGGCCCGGCGACCCGGCTCGCCCCCAAACCCATGCGCTTCATCCTCAACTGGGGGCGTCGCTACTCGCTGTGGGTGTTCAACTTCGGCCTGGCCTGCTGCGCCATCGAGTTCATCGCGACCACGATGAGCAGGCACGACTTCATCAGGTTCGGGGTCATCCCGTTCGCCAACGGCCCCCGGCAGGCGGACCTGATGATCGTCTCGGGCACGGTGACCGACAAGATGGCCCCCGCGGTCAAGCGGCTCTACGAGCAGATGCCCGATCCCAAGTACGTGATCTCCTTCGGCGCCTGCGCCAACTCCGGCGGTCCGTACTGGGACTCCTACTGTGTGACCAAGGGCGTCGACCAGATCATCCCGGTGGACGTCTACGTCCCCGGCTGCCCTCCCCGCCCCGAGGCGCTGCTCCACGGCATCATGATGCTCCAGGAGAAGATCGCCGCCGAGAACCTGGGTGACCGCTATGCCTGACCTGCACCCCTTCACCCACGGCGAGGGCGCCCGGGTGTCGGAGTCCTTCGGCTACCGGACCGTCGACGTGGACGCCGACGGCTGGATCGCCCTGCTGGAGTCCGCCAGATCCCAGGGGTACGAGTTCTTCGACTGGCTGACCGCGGTGGACGAGCCGCCGGAGGCCCTGGCGGTCGTCGCACACCTGTTCGCCCCCGCCTCCCACGCCCACCTGCTGCTGCGCACCAGGGTGGCCCGCGAGGACCCCCGGCTGCCCAGCGCGGTCGGCGTGTTCCGCGGAGCCGACTGGCACGAGCGCGAGACCTTCGAGATGTTCGGCGTCGTCTTCGAGGGCCACCCGAACCTCGTCCCGCTGCTGCTTCCCGAGGGCTTCGAGGGGTTCCCGCTGCGCAAGGACTTCGTGCTGGCCGCCAGGGTCGCCAAGGCATGGCCGGGAGCCAAGGAACCCGGCGAGTCCGACCACGGCTCGCCGAGCCGCCGCAAGACGCTCCCGCCGGGGGTGCCCGCCGACTGGGGGCGCGAGCGTGGCGGCTGAGACATCACGGCGACCCGGCAGGCTTCTCCCCCCGAAGGACCGGAGGTAGGCATGATCGCCGAGGTGCTCGACGTCGCGGTCCGGCTGGTCGTGATCGTCGCGGCCTTCCTGGTGCTGCCGCTGGTCGCCGGGCAGATGGAGCACAAGGTCATGGCGCACATGCAGGCGCGCCTCGGCCCCATGTACGCCGGAGGCTTCCACGGCTGGGCACAGCTGATCGCCGACGGGGTCAAGTTCATGCAGAAGGAGCAGGTGGTCCCGGCCGCCGCCGACCGCAGGGTCTTCACCCTGGCCCCCGGCGTGGCACTGGTCCCCTATCTCCTGGTGATGGTCGTCATCCCGGTCGGGCCGGGGCTGGTCGGGGTCGACCTGGACGCCGGACTGTTCTTCGTCCTCGCCGTGATGGGGGTCGGCGTGCTCGGCTCGATCATGGCCGGCTGGTCGTCGGGCAACAAGTACTCGGTCCTGGGCGGAGTGCGCTCGGCGGCCCAGCTCATGTCGTACGAGCTGCCGCTGGTCCTCGCGGCCTCCAGCGTCGCGATGGCGGCGGGCACGCTCTCCCTGCCGGGCATCGTGGCGGCCTGGCAGTGGTGGTGGCTGCCCTGGCAGGCGATCGGCGGCGTGGTCTTCTTCGTCGCGGGACTCGCCGAGCTCCGGCGCCCGCCGTTCGACATGCCGATCGCCGACTCCGAGCTCATCATGGGTCCGATGACCGAGTACACGGGCATCAGGTTCGCCCTGTTCATGCTGGCCGAGTACGCGGGGATCATCGTGATCTCCGCACTGACCAGCGTGCTGTTCCTGGGCGGCTGGCACGGCCCCCTCCTGCCGGGGCCGGTGTGGATGCTCATCAAGGTCTTCCTGCTGGTCTTCGTGGTCATCTGGCTCCGGGTGAGCTATCCCAGGCTCCGCGAGGACCAGCTGCAGAGGCTCGCCTGGGCCGGTCTGGTGCCGCTGGCGCTGGTCCAGCTCGCGCTGACGGGGGTCGTCAGGGTCGTCGCCGGGTAACCTCGCACCGCGCGCCCGCATCGGTTTCCCGCTCGGCCCACCGTACGGATGATCTGACGTTCGAAGCGCTCACCCTGGGCAGGGAGTAGTGCACCCTGCGACATCACTTGCCAAGGACGGAACGGATGACCCTCGCGCTTGCCGTGGAAAACGACGAACTGGTCGTCGAGGTGCCGGAACACTCACCGGTGCGGCTGCCACTCGCCGGTGAGAGCCGGGCGAGCAGGCTGCTGATCTTCGGCTACCCCGGCAGGGGCAGGACGAGATACGGCCTGGCGGTGCTCGACGAGTCCGGCCTGGTCATGCTGGAGGCTCCGGGGGCCCGGTCGAGGAAGGCGGTGGAGGCGTTCGCCGCGGGCAGCGGGCTGGAGTTCGAGTTCCGGGCGTTCGACACCCCGCAGCAGGCCAGGGTCGCGCTGGCCCGCAGGTCGCCGAGGTGGCGCGCGGTGACCTGGCGCAGGGCGCCCGCGCCCCTGCCGCGCCTGCGGGTGCCCGGTGCGAGAAGCCTCAGGCCACCGCTGGGCTCGCCGAAGGTGTGGTGGCGCGAGCAGTTGCTGTACGTGCTCATGTGGGCGGTGCTCGCCTACGGGGCGGCCTTCGTGGCGCTGGTGCTCCTCAACCTGACCAATACCCGCGCCGACGTCACCCGGGGAGACATCACCCAGGAAGACGTCACCTGGGGAATGGAGCCGCTCGGGGTCGCCGCCCTGGTGCTGGCCGGGCTGACGGTCGTCGGGGCCGTCGTCGTGATCGGGGTCGGCCGCCGCAGGTCCCGCGACCAGACCGCCCAGGGGCGCGTGCTCAGGCGCGGAGGCCAGCCGCACTGCCGCCTGGTGGTCGTCCACGGCCGCCTGCTGCTGGAGACCGCGCGCAGGACCCGTGAGCTGGACGCCTCCGAACTGCTGCTCTACTCGGCGGAGTCCGGCGTGACCGGCCTGCTGGTGGGCGGAGGACTGTTCCACCTGCCGGGGCGTTGGAACGCGGAGGACGTCGAGCGCTTCGCCGCGGGCAACGGGCTTGGGTTCCAGGCTCGCTCGCTGACCCACGAGGAGTACCTGGACCTGACGGCGGGGGCGAAGGACGCGGTTCCCTGAGGCGCGCCGGCCGGAACCTTCGCCCGGTAGGGCGGGGCAGGTGGTCATCCTTGTCGCGGGGTCCCCGCCGGGGAGATCCTTACTGCACGATCCGCAGCATGATGTCGGAGGCCGTGGGCCGGTTGCGGGGCTGCTTGTCCAGGCAGGCCGCGGCCAGCGGGCGCAGTGACTGGGGCAGGGCCGTCAGGTCCGGCTGGTGGTTGATCACCCGGTTCAGGATCGCCGGGATGGTGTCCTCGCCGAAGGCCACCCGGCCGGAGGCGGCGAAGATCATTGTCGAGGCCCAGCTGAACACGTCGGTCTCCGGGCCGACCGCCTCGCCCGCGAGCTGCTCGGGCGACATGTAGGCGGGGGTGCCCATGATGTTGCCCGACGTCGCGGTGACCTGGTCGAGGGCCCGGGCGATGCCGAAGTCGATCACACGGGGTCCGTCGGCGCCGATCAGCACGTTGGCCGGCTTGAAATCCCGGTGCACCACGCCGGCCCGGTGGATCGCGGCCAGCGCGCCCGCCGTGGCCAGGGCCAGCCGGGTCAGCCCGTCCTCGTCGCGCGGCCCCTTGTCGCGGACCAGCTGCTCCAGGGAGACGCCCTCCACGTACTCGCTGACCACGTACGCCTGGTCCTCGTTGATGTTCACGTCCAGCACCCGGGCCGTGGAGAACGTCGCCACCCTGCGCGTCGCCTCCACCTCCCGCAGGAATCGCTCCCTGACCATTTGATTGCCGTTGAAGTGCTCGTGCAACACCTTGATCGCGACCTTCTGCCCCTGCGGGGTGAGCGCGAGGTGGACCGTTCCCTGCCCGCCCTTCCCCAGGCTGCCGATCAGGCGGTAGGGCCCCAGCCAGCCCTGAGGGGCCGGGGTGTGCTGAGGGCTTTGGGGGTGCTGTCCCTGTGCGGCATGGGTGGGCGGGCCCTGCGTGAACTGGCCCTGCGTGAACTGGCCCTGCGTGAACTGGCCCTGTGTGAATTGGTTCTGCACGTACTGGGGCGGCCGGTCGTCACGCTGATGATGCTGCGCCTGCCGGTATCCGTCGTGCTGCGCGGGCGCCGGGCGGCGCTGCGGCGGGTGCTGGACCGAGGCCACCGTGGGGCCGGTCTGGTAGGGCGGGCGGGCGTACTCCGGTGGCGGTCCCGGGCGGAACTCCTGGAGCGGCCGCTGCCGGAACACCTCCCCCCTGAGGATCAGCGCGTGGCCCAGTCCGCCGAGCCAGCTGCCGAACAGGCCGATCAACCCGAAGGTGTCCAGCCAGACCGGGATGAGATCGGAGCTCCCGTAGATCCCAGCGGAGATCACGAAGGTGCCGATGCCGAGGCCGTAGAGGGCGGCGGCGAGGGCCAGCCACGGGCTCCGCAGTCGGCGCGCGGCGTGTCCGATGACGAACGGCGTGCCGACACCGCAGGTCAACACGGGGACGAGCGCCCACACCACGCTCCACGCGGTGTTGGATCGTGCCGGTGGTCGCGACTGCCAGGCCGGTCCGTACTGGTGGGACATGTGCCGAACAATACGATTTTTTCAGGATCTCCGCAGTCCCTTCTCCGTCGACCCGGCGGTTGAGGGGTGATTATCGAACACACAGTCTGTGGATAACTTCTGTGGATAACGTGAGTTCCCCTGCCGTGGCGGTCCGGAGGGCCTACCGCATTCCCGAGCGCCCCACTGTGCGTCATGATGTTGAGTTGTGGCACGGATACCAGGAGTGGGGTTGGTGAAGGGACTCTCCGTCACCCTTCGCCACATGCTGAGCAGATCGGTGACTCAGCAGTACCCCGAAGTCCGGCCGGATCTGCCCCCGAGGAGCAGGGGGGTGATCGCGCTGGTCGAGGAGAACTGCACGGTGTGCATGCTCTGCGCCCGCGAGTGCCCCGACTGGTGCATCTACATCGACTCCCACAAGGAGACCCTTCCGGCCCCTGAGGGGGGCCGCCCCCGCGCCCGCAACATGCTCGACCGGTTCGCGATCGACTTCTCCCTCTGCATGTACTGCGGGATCTGCATCGAGGTCTGCCCGTTCGACGCGCTGTTCTGGTCTCCGGAGTTCGAGTACGCCGAGGGCGACATCCGCAACCTCCTTCACGAGAAGGAGAGGCTGGCCGCCTGGGCCCAGACCGTTCCGCCGCCCCCGGCCCACGAGCCGGGCGCCGAGCCGCCGAAGGAACTGGCGGCCACCTCCCGCCCGGTCCGCCCCCGTCCCGCGCCGACCCCCAAGGCTCCCGCGGCTCCCACGCCCGAGGCTCCTCCGGGAGCTCCCGAGGAGCCACCCGCGCGACGGGTCCCGCCACCCGGCAGGCCGCCCAGGACAGGCCCCTCGGCGGGACACGCGAGCGTCCGGGCCATCCGGCCGCCGGGTGCGCTCCCGAAGAAGGACACTCCGTCCACAGGCGAGTCGTCCGCCGAGAGGTTATCCACAGGTGGGGATGACGTTCCTCCGAAGGCGGCACCGCCGGAGCAGACTTCTGCCACGGATCCGAGTGGAGAGCCCGAGGAGGAGACGTGACCGAGGCGCCGTCCTATCTGTCGCCGACCGGGCAGGAGATCGTCTTCCTCCTGCTGGGCGCGGTGGCCGTCGGGTCGGCGCTGCTTACCGTGACCACCAGACAACTCGTCCATGCCGCCCTGTGGCTGGTGGTCTGCTTCGGCGCGCTGGCCGGGTGCTACCTGGTCCTCACCGCCGAGTTCGTCGCCTGGGTCCAGGTGCTGATCTACGTCGGCGCGATCGTCGTCCTGCTGCTGTTCGGCATCATGCTCACCCGCGCTCCGATCGGCAGGAGCGCCGACCTCGACAGTTCGAACCGGCCGGCCGCCGTGATCGTGGCGATCGCCACCGCGGCCGTGCTGGTCACCGTCGTCGTCGACGGCTTCCGGATGGCCTACGTCCCGCTTGAGCCCGGCGGCGGTTCGGCCGGGGAACTCGGCGCCGCCATCTTCCGCAACTGGGTGCTCCCGTTCGAAGTGCTCTCGGTCCTGCTGCTGGCGGCGCTGATCGGCGCCATCGTCCTGTCCCGCACCGACATCCGCGGGAGGGAGTGAAGGTGCACGTCGTCTACCCCCTGGTCGTCTCGGCACTGCTCTTCTCCATCGGCGTGTACGGCGTGCTCGCCCGGCGCAACACGATCCTGGTGCTGATGTCCGTCGAGCTCATGCTCAACGCCGTCAACCTCAACCTGGTCGTCTTCGACGTCTGGTTACGCGACCGGCTGCACAGCGGGCAGGTGCTCACCCTGTTCGTCATCGTGATCGCCGCCGCCGAGGTCGGTCTCGGTCTCGCGATCGTTCTCGCGCTCTATCGCAACCGCCAGACCATCGACCTCGACCGCCTCCGCTCCCTGTCCGAGCCCACCGACCCCGGGGCCACGAACCCCGGGCCGGTCGACCCCGGACCCGATGGCAGCCGGCCCACCGCTCCCGGATCCGCCGATCCCGCCGGGGCGGCACTCCCCGGCGAGGCCGGTGCCCACTCCCCACCTCGGACCCGGCACCCGGAGCAGGCCCCGGCCGAGATCCGAAACCTGCCCCGGGGCCACGCCCGGGCAGCGACCCGCACGCGGCGGTCCCGGTCTCCCGCCGGATCCGAGACGGACGCCAGGCCGGGTGACGCGTCATGATCACTGTCGCCTCGCTGGTCATCCTGCTGCCCTTCCTCGCCGCGGCCACCGGGCTTCTCGGCTCCCGCTTCCCCCGGGGGCTTCGCGGCGCGACGTCCCTCAACCCCGGCACGGACCTCAACGCCGACGCCGACCGCCGGGCCGCCTGGATCGCCGTGCTGCCCACCGCGATCTCCACCGTCCTGGCGATCTGGCTGGCCTACGCCACCTGGGCGGCCACCGGCCAGGGCGCGGCCGACGGCGTCACCACGACGTTCACCGTCATCGAGACGGGGGCGGTGCCGATCTCGGTCGGGCTGCTCGTCGACGGCCTCGCCGCGTCGATCGCGGTGCTGGTCACCGTGGTCGCGCTGGCCGTGCAGGTCTACTCCGTCGGCTACCTGCGCGGTGACCGGCGCTACCCGTCCTACAGCTCCTTCATCAGCCTGTTCACCAGCGCCATGCTGCTGGTCGTCTACGCGGCGGACCTCCTGGTCCTCTACGTGGGCTGGGAGATCATGGGCCTGTGCTCGTACCTGCTGGTCGGGCACTGGTGGGAGGAGCGGGCCAACTCGCGGGCGGCGATCAAGGCGTTCCTCGTCACCCGGATCGGCGACGTCGGCTTCCTGTTCGGCATCTTCGTCCTCGGGACGGCGGCCGGCAGCTTCAGGATCGCCGACGTCATCGCCGCAGTCCCGGAGATGTCGTCCGGCACGCTCATCGCCGCCACCATGCTGCTGCTGGCCGGGGTCGCGGGCAAGAGCGCCCAGGTGCCGCTGCACGTCTGGCTCCCCGACGCGATGGCGGGACCGACACCGATCAGCGCCCTCATCCACGCGGCCACCATGGTCGCCGCCGGGATCTTCGTCGTCGCCCGGCTCTATCCCGCCTTCCTCGGTGCCCGTCCCACCCTGGACGTGCTCGCGGTCCTGGCCGCCCTCGGCATGCTCGGCGCGGCCCTCGCCGCCCTGGCCCAGGACGACCTCAAGCGCGTCCTCGCCTACTCCACGATCAGCCAGCTCGCCTACATGGCGGGTGCCCTGGCCGCGGGCTCACGGGACGCCGCGATCTTCCACCTGATCACCCACGGGGCCTTCAAGGCACTGCTCTTCCTCTGCGCCGGAGCGGTGATCCACGTGGTCGGCTCCAACCTGATGAGCACGATGGGAGGGCTTCGCAGGGAGCTTCCGGTCACCTTCGCCGCGATGACGATCGGCTTCGCCGCCCTGATGGGCCTGCCTCCGGCCAGCGGCTTCTTCAGCAAGGACGAGATGCTGGCGGGCATCGAGCGCTCCCTGTCCGCGGGGCCGCTGACCGACGCCGCGGCCTTCCTGCTCTACGGCTGCGCCCTCGCCACGATCGCGGTGACCGGCGCCTACGCCACCCGGGCGTGGCTGCGCACCTTCTTCGGGCAGCGCGCCTCGCGGCCCGAGCCCGTGGCGGGCGAGGCCCACGCCGCCGTGCCCGGGGTGCCGGCCACCATGCGCCGGCCCATCGTCGTCCTGGCCGTTCCGGCTCTGCTTCTCGGCTTCGCCCGCATCGGCGACGTCCACTGGGGCACCGCCGTCCTCAGCCTCACGGTGGCACTGCTGGGCGCGGGGGCGGTCTACGCGGTGTGGCGCTCCGCGCCCCAGACCGACCCGGCCCGCCTGCTCGGCCCCTTCCGCGTCCCCTGCGAGCGGGCCTTCTACGTCGACTCCGTCTACACCGGGCTCCTCGTCCGGCCGGTGCTGCTCCTCGCGCGCCTCGTCGTCCGCACGGACAACCGCGTGGTGGACGGCACGGTACGCGGTTCTGGCCGGGCGGCCCTGAGGCTGGCGGGGCTGGTCCGCCTGGTGCAGAACGGCAACGCCCAGCTCTACGTCACCGGCCTGCTGGCGGGCGTCCTTCTGATCGCGGCCGGGGCGGTGATCTTCGGGTGAGCTCTCCGTCTCTCCGGGGCGGCGTGGACGCCGCCGTGCCGCCCCTCACCCGTCTGGCGGTGACGCGCCGTTGACCTCCCCCCGGCGACCGAACTCAGTGCCGAACCTGGAAGCGAACCCGGGGCCGAATTCCTGTGAGGTGGCCGCGCCATGAGCTGGCTCCTGATCGCACTTCTCGGCGTGCCGCTCGCCGGAGCCACCGTGCTGCTCGTGCCGTCCAGGGCGGATACGGCGGCAAGGGAGCGGCTGCTCAGGGTGCACGGACCGGCCGTCTCCGGGGTCACCTTCGCACTGTCGGTGGTGCTGGCCGCCACGTTCGACCACGGTGACGCCGCCCGCGTGCAGTTCGTGACCGACCTGGCCTGGATCCCCGGCCTGGACCTGAGGTTCCACCTCGGCGTGGACGGGATCTCACTGCCGCTGGTCGTGCTGACCACGCTGCTGACCTTTCTCTGCTTCGTCTACCTGTGCCGGGGCCGCGCCGACGGCCCCGGGCAGTTGCTGAGCCCCGGACGCGGCGGTGACCGGCCACGGGCACTGGTGTTCACGCTGCTCATCCTCGAAGTGGGCATGATCGGCACGTTCCTCGCGCTCGACCTGCTGCTGTTCTTCGTGTTCTTCGAGGTCGTCCTCATCCCGATGTACTTCGTGATCGCCATCTGGGGAGGACGTGCCCGCCGGGCGGCGGCTATCAAGTTCATTCTCTACACCCTGCTGGGTTCGGTGGTCCTCCTGCTCGGCCTGCTGATCATCTGGTCGCAGACCGGCACCCTGGACATGACCGCCCTGGCCCAGGCACGCGGGACGGGCATGTCCCGCCCGGTGCAGATCATCGCCTTCCTGGCCGTCGGCATCGGTCTCGCGGTCAAGGCCCCGATGTGGCCGCTGCACACCTGGCTGCCCGACGCGCACACCGAGGCGCCCACTGTCGGCTCGGTGCTCCTGGCGGGGGTGCTGCTCAAGATGGGCACCTACGGTTTCGCCAGAATCGCGATCCCGGTCCTGCCCGACGGGGCCGCCGCCGTGGCCCCCTGGCTCGGAGCCTTCGCGGTGGTCGGCATCATCTACGGCTCGTTGGCCTGCCTCGCCCAGCGCGACCTCAAAAGGATGATCGCCTACTCCTCGGTCGGTCACATGGGTTTCGTGCTCCTCGGGTTCGCCACGCTGACCCCCGTCGGGATCAACGGCGCGCTGTTCGGCAACATCGCCCACGGCCTGATCACCGCCCTGCTGTTCTTCGTCGCCGGGGCGATCAAGGAGCGCTACGGCACCTCGGACATGCCCGCCCTCGGTGGCGGCATGCTGACCCGCCTTCCCCACCTCGGTTCCCTGCTCACCTTCGCCTGTGTCGCCTCACTCGGGTTGCCGGGGCTGGCGGGTTTCTGGGGTGAGATGCTGGCCCTCCTCGGCGCCTTCGAACCGGCCACGGGCCTGTCCGGCTCCCTCTACCTGGTCTTCATGGCCCTCGGAGGTCTCGGCACCGTGCTGACCGCCGCCTACTTCCTGCTCATGCTCTCCCGCGTCACCCACGGCCGGAGCACCGAGACCGTCCACGTCCCGCTCCTCGCCGCGGCCACCCCGGACGCCCTCCCCTCCACGGGCCCGACCGGACCCGAGGACGACGCCCTCGGATCCAGGGCGGGCGGGGCGGAGGACCTCCCCGCGGCCGCGACGGCCGCGGCTGGGGGAGGCACGCACCCGCCGGGAGCGGTGAGCGCGGGCAGGCCGCGGATGCCCGACGTCATGGGCCACGAACTGGCCGCCTGGGTGCCGCTGATCGCGCTGATCCTGCTGTTCGGGCTCTGGCCCAAGGCGCTCCTCCTGCTCACCGATCCGGTGGCCCGGACCCTGGTGGGGGCACCGTGATCCAGTCGATCGACTACTACGCGGTCGCGCCGCCGCTGATCCTCGCCCTCACCGCCGGGCTGGTGCTGCTCCTGGACGCCTTCCTGCCCCGCAGGCCGTACGTCCGGCCGGCGCTCGGCGCGGTCACCCTGGCAGGGGTGATCGGTGCCCTGGCGGTGGTGGTCTCGCAGGCGCTGCGCACCGGAGACCCGCTGAGGACCTTCTGCGTGCCGGAAGGACTGCTCGGCTCCCCCCACGCGGTGATCGGCGCCATCGCCCCCCTGAGCACCGAACAGACGGCGACCCCGGCCGCCGCGGCGCCGTGCTCGTTCGTGGTCGACGACTTCACCCTGGTCTTCGCGGGACTCGCACTGGCGGCCGGAATCGTCGTGGTGCTGCTCTCGGCGGCAGAGCTCGCCTTCGGGGACATCCCCGTCGGCGAGTGGTACTTCCTGCTGCTCTGCACGCTGGCGGGTGCCGTCGCGCTGCCCGCCTCCCGTGACCTGATCATGCTGGTGGTCGCCCTGGAGCTCGTCTCGCTGCCGGTGTTCGCGCTCACCGCGCTCAGACGCTACGACGGCCGGAGCTCCGAGGCCGCGGTCAAGCTCTTCCTGGTCTCCGTGGTCTCCACGGCGGTGATGCTCTTCGGGGTCTCCCTGCTGTACGGGACGACCGGAACCGTCTACCTCGATCGGATCGCCCAGGCTCTCCAGCAGCGTGTTCTCGGTGCGCCCGGCCTGAGGCTCGTTTTGGACGATGTCGACACCGCCTACCGCTCCTCGCTGGAGATCGGCTACGACCTGCCCGCCGTGGTCACCGTGGCGATGGTGCTGGTCCTCGCCGGATTCGCCTTCAAGATCGCGGCGGTGCCGTTCCACGCGTGGGCGGGCGATGTCTACCAGGGTGCGCCCATTCCCGTCGCGGCCCTGCTCTCCGTCATCTCCAAGGCGGCCGGGTTCGCCGGACTGATCCTCATCCTGGTCGTCGCCCTGGGCGGCCAGGGCGCCGTCTGGGTTCCGCTGGTCACGATCATCGCCGCGCTCACCATGACCGTGGGCAACCTCCTGGCCATGCGCCAGCGCCATGCCGTGCGGCTGCTCGCCTGGTCGTCCGTCGCCCAGTCGGGCTACATCCTCGCGCCCCTCGGCACCGGGCGCGGCGAGGCGGTGAACGCTTCGATCGCCTACCTGGTCTTCTACGCGGCGATGAACCTCGGGGCGTTCGCCGTGGTCACACTGGTGTCGAGGCGCTCCGGCAGGGGGGAGTTGGACGACTACCGGGGCCTGGCGTTCCGGAACCCGGTGGCCGGGCCGGCACTGGCCTTCTTCCTGATCTGCCTGGCGGGCCTGCCCCCGGGGCTGGCCGGGCTCTTCGCCAAGATCGTGGTGTTCCGGGAGCTCCTCGGCGGTGACGGCGGCTGGCTGGCCATGGTGATGGCGGTCAACACGGTCGCGGGCCTCTACTACTACATCGGCTGGGTGGTGCGGATCTTCACCCCGGCCACCGAGGGCACGGAAACGGCCGGCCGTGCCGCCGGTTGGCTGCCCGCCGGTGTGGCGATCGCGGTGGCCGGAATCGTCGCGGTCGCGTTCTCGGTCGCCCCCCAACTGGTCCTCGACCTCGTCCCCGGAGCACTCATCGCCGTGGGCTGAAACACCTGGGAACGTTTGTCCTGGCTGGAAACGTTGTCACAGGTGAATCGGCATCAACCGAAAGGGGGGTGTAGTGCACCACAACGGTCTGCGTACCGCGGTCCTTCTCGGCGCACTGTCCGCGGTGATCATCGCGGTGGGGGCGTGGTTCGGAGGCGGCGCAGGCGTGCAGATCGCGGTTCTGGTCGCGCTGGTGACCAACGGTGCCGCCTATTTCTTCTCCGACCGCATCGCGCTGTCGGCCATGCGTGCCCGGCCGGTGAGTGAGGTCGAGCAGCCGCTGCTCTACCGGATCGTGCGTGAGCTCTCCACAGAGGCACGCCAGCCCATGCCCCGGCTCTACGTCTCGCCGACCATGCAGCCCAACGCCTTCGCGACGGGACGCAACCCTCGTAACGCCGCCGTCTGCGTCACCTACGGGATCACTCAGATACTCGACGAGCGCGAGCTGCGCGGTGTCATCGGGCACGAGCTCTCCCACGTCTACAACCGCGACATCCTGATCTCCTCGGTGGCCGGAGCGCTCGCCACCATGATCACCTATCTGGGCTACGTCGGGCTGTTCTTCGGCGGCGGGGACGACGACGAGGGGCCCGGATTCATCGGCGCACTCCTCATGATCGTGCTGGGCCCGGTCGCGGCCGGGATGATCCAGATGGCCATCTCCCGCTCCCGCGAATACCAGGCGGACGAGTCGGGAGCTCGGCTGACCGGCGATCCGCTGGCGCTCGCCTCGGCACTGAGAAAGATCGAGATGGGCACCCGCCATCTGCCCCTCCCGGAGAACAGCCGGATCGCCTCCGCCTCCCACCTGATGATCGCCAACCCCTTCCGCGGCGCGGGGATCGGCCGGATGTTCTCCACCCACCCGCCCACCGCCGAGCGCGTCGCCCGCCTGGAGCGCATGGCCGGGTACCGCCGCTGACCCGCCGGATGAGGCGGGTCAGGGCGTCAGACCGGTGATGATCGGGTTGTGGACGGATCCCGGCACGGCGAAGCCGCCGATCCGCTCCGTCCGGCCTGACTCCGGGGCGACCCGATACCAGTCGTAGCGAGTGCCTCCCCCTCTCCTCAACCTGCGCGGGGTGACCGTCTGCAGGTCGAGGAGGCCCTTGCCGTTCCAGCGCAGCCTGGTAGAGGTGCTGCCCCGGGGTACCGGGATGGGACCGCGTCTCAGCGCGCTGCCCGCGGACACGTCCCACAGGCCGACCCCCGCGTCACGCGCCGTGAAGTGGGCCACGGTCTTCCCGTCGGGACCGAGCGCGCCTCCCACCGGGACGCGTCCCCACTCGGCGAAGGGCGACATCGAGTAGATCCCCGCCTGGAACGAGTCATCCACCACCAGCACGAACCTCGCGTCGGGACTGAAGCTCCACGGCCGCAGCCCCAGCGGCACCGGAACACTCTCACCGCTGTACGTGTCCAGGATCCGGTGCCCCCACCGGATACCCAGCACCACGTAGCGCCCGCCGGGAGAGAGCTCGATCCGCGCCGCGCGCATGGCGCTCGACCACTTCACGCCGGGCACCGCGCGTATCTCGCCGGTCGCCATCTCCCGTACCACCAGCGCCCCGTCGCCGCGCTGGAAATAGGTGACATATCTGCCGTTGGGCGACAGAGCCAGCGGAGCCCGTTGCCTGTCCCGGGAGAACACCCGGGCGTCGGTGAGGCTGACCACCCTGCCGCCGCGTACCCAGAGCTTCCACGGAGCACAGACGCACCCGTCGAGCCCCGCGTACCGGACCGGAGACCTCGCGCCTCCGGCCCGGGCGGGGACGCCCGTCCCCATGACCACGACAACCACGCCGACGCAAACACTCAAGCGGCGGAACAACCCCACTGAGGACCCCCCGAGACTTCCGGACATTCGGGGGGCGTCCGTTACGTACGGGCTACTGTACGCCTCGGTCAAGGCTGACCAGCGGTGCCGTCGTGGGTGTCATCCGGCCTCGGAGAAAGGCCGGAAACCTCATCGGAACAGGGCGAAAGGACCGGCGCTGTCAGGAGTGCTGGGTGACCGGGTCGGTCTCCTCGGAGGAGAGGCCGGGGATGCCGTCGATGCTCTCGCGGTTCTTCTTCGCCCGGTAGGCACGCCGCTCCTGGACATCCTTGCGGCCCGCCCACTCGTCCAGCAGCGTCCGGTCACTGTCGAAGGACATGAACGGCACGGAGAAGCCGCAGGAGTCGGCGATGCGGTCGCAGTCGACGACGATGATCGACCGCACCCCCGGGTGCGGGCCGAAGTTCTTGATCAGTGTGGCGAAGTCAGGACTCTCCGGTACGACGACCCGGCCGGTGCCGTACAGGCGAAGAATGTTGGGAGGGCCGGAGAAGGCGCAGAACATCACTGTGATCCGGCCGTTCTGGCGGAGGTGGGAGATGGTCTCCACCCCGCTGCCGTCCAGGTCCAGGTAGGCGACGGTGGTGTCGTCGAGAACGGCGAAGGTGTCGGCGTATCCCTTGGGGGACATGTTGACGTGACCGCCCTGCTCGGGAGCCGTCGCCACGAAATAGACCGGCTGCGCTCCGATGAACTCGCGCAGCCGGTCATTGATCTTGTCGTGAATTTTCCCCATGAAAGTGAAGATAGTTCGCCGTCACTC
Organism: Streptosporangium sp. NPDC049644; assembly: GCF_040675205.1. NCBI lineage: Bacteria > Bacillati > Actinomycetota > Actinomycetes > Streptosporangiales > Streptosporangiaceae > Streptosporangium > Streptosporangium sp. NPDC049644. The sequence goes on from NZ_JBFAOJ010000001.1 coordinate 215,183, forward strand.
GCCAGGCAGCCACCGGACCCACACGTTCTTCCTGTCCCGGCGTTCGGCGTCCGCTGCACGGCGGAGTCCAGCCCGCCCTCCTGGGTCGCTACGGCTGGTCCAGTCCGATCGTCTCGGACAGGTCATAGGTACGCAGGCGGGGCCTGCTCGATTCGCTGGAGATGACCAGGGCCACGGTGTTCCCGTTGTCGGACACGATCTGCGGGATGACCTGGCTCGCCGTCCTTTTGCCCTCGGTGACCGGGAGCAGTCCCCGGCCACCTGCCCAGGGGGTGCCCGGGCAACGAGGGCGGCGATTCAGATAAGAGCCCGGACCGGGCCTCGTCGCGGAGTCGTCAGGGAACCTCTTCCGGCCGGATGGCCAGGGCGCGTAGTCGGGCACGGATCCCGGTACGCGAACGGTCGTACGCCGAAGCGTCGTCGAGCAGTAGCACGACCGAGTTCGCCGCGGTAACAAGCGCGTCGAGTTCGAACGCCAGTTGGGCCGGTTCGACGTCCGCGTCGAGTTGGGGGTCACGGCCTGCTCACCGCGGAGACCATCAGACGACTGGGCTGTCACCTCGCCTCGGTCTGAAAGGCGCGTGTTGTCCATCGCTGGAACCGTCGCGGGCATCCGCTGGGCATGGTCGAGCGGTGGCGCGTTTTCGGAAGCAGGAAGTCGTGCTGTCGCGATAGACCGTCCGATACCGGTGGCTCTGGGCCACTCAAGCCTCATGATCGCTTTGAACACGTCCGGAGGAGAGTGGCCCGAAGCGCCTGTCGTCGACTCCACTCCCGGCGGCGTGCGTCCGAGAGTGGAGGGCGGTAACCGTGCGAGTCACAGTTCCGCCCGGCCCTCGGTCTACCGGTAGTTGGTGAACTGGAGGGCGACCTCCAGGTCCTTGCCCTTGAGAAGGGCGATGACCTCCTGCAGCTCGTCCCTCTTCTTGGAACTCACCCGCAGCTCATCACCCTGGATCTGGGCCTTGACCCCCTTGGGCCCCTCATCCCGGATGATCTTCGAGATCTTCTTGGCCTGCTCCTGGTCGATGCCCTCCTTGAGGGTGATCAGAAGGCGGTACTCCTTGCCGGACAGCTTGGGCTCGTCCGCGTCAAGAATCTTGAGCGACAGGCCACGCTTGATCAGCTTGTCCTTGAACACGTCGAGGACCGCGTTGGCGCGCTCCTCGCTGTTGGCCCTGATCTCGACGGCCTTCTGGCCACCCGACCAGGCGATCGTCGCACCGGTACCCTTGAAGTCGAACCGGTGCCCGACCTCCTTGACCGTCTGGTTCAGCGCGTTGTCGGCCTCCTGGTGATCGATCTTGCTAACGATGTCGAACGATGAATCCGCCAAAGCCCAATCCCCTTTGAACTGCTGGAACTATCACTCACTGCCCGGCTTCCGAACATCACGGCCCACGAACCGCGGCGGCGTCCGCGAGCCGGTTCGGTAGACGCGTACGTAACGGATCAGCCTAGCCAGCATCTCCTGTCAATGCTGGGGCGGCGGTGTGTCCCGCCTCGCCCTCAGCGTGTCGTCCGATCCCGTCATCTCGCTCCGTCGTCCCACCCCACGGCCGGCTCTCTCTCAGGTCACCCCCGGCCCACCCGCTCGGTGCCCGCAGCCGAACCCCCCAGCACGCCCGTATCGCAGTGTCCCTCCAGTCTCTCCCGCCCCGCTCAAGGCCGCCGCGAGCGACAACACCCGCCCCAAAAGTCCCAGTGCGCCCGTCTATCGGGGGGGGGGCCTCCGCAGATGTCACGTCACCCCTGGAAGTCCGCTATTCTTTTCCTGTCGCCGCGGTACGCGGAGGACGCGGCAGGTTGCCCGAGTGGTCAAAGGGAGCGGTCTGTAAAACCGTCGGCTCAGCCTACGCAGGTTCAAGTCCTGCACCTGCCACACTGGATCTTCCCAGCTCAGAGCCCCGCGAGGGGCTCTTTTGCTTTTCCGGGACATGCAGCCGCAGGCGGCCAGAAGCAGCCGCATGTCACCACTCCACCAATATGCGTGCAATGATCTTGAAGGCGTTTTCCCAGGTCGTTCCGGGCTTTCCGAGCGGTTCACGAGCGGAAGGCGACCCGGGAACGCCAAAGGGTCCCGGATGGCTTCCGGGACCCTCTTCGTACGGTGAACACCTCAGCCGACCAGCGCGTCACCGATCCGCTTGTTCGCCAGATCCTTCTGACCGTCGAGGCACTTGGCGTAGACCCGCAGCAGGACGTCCACGCTGTGCCCGGCCCGCTCCGCCACGTCAGGAGCCGGGACACCCGCGTTGAGCCAGAGAGAGACCGCCGCGTGCCTTAGGTCGTAGGGCCTACGGGCCAGGGGAGAGGCCACCTGGGCGGGTGTGAAGGCCAGCCTCCGAGCTTCCTGCCACACCTCGGTATAGGCCGTCGAGGCGATCACGCCGCCCCGCTCGCTGCGGAAGATGCGCCCGTCCGCACCGGTCCCGTACTCCTTGATGTGCTCTCGAAGGATCACGACCAGCTCCGGCGGAATCGGTACCGGACGCACGTCGGCATGGCCCCGGTGCTTGAGTCCCCGTTCCTCGTGGGCATCCCCGCTGTCCGTCCAGTGCGTGTTGACCTCTGGCCGGGAGACGTCGACCGTCAGCCGTCCCCAGCCCTTGAGCGGAAGGTGGCAGTCCTGGAGTCGCAGGCCAACCGCCTCACCCGGGCGCAACGCCGCGTAGTACATACAGGCGAACAGCGCCATGAGCCGCCGGCCACGGCCGCGCCCGCCCACGTAGGTCACCATCGTGAGCAGCTCTTGAGCCTGCCGGGGATTGACCGCCACACGGGGATCAATGGTCTCGGTGACCTTGGGCGGCTTCCACGTGACCTTGTGCAGCGGGTTGGCGTCCAGCTCTTCCAACTCCACCGCGTACTCCAGCACGGCATGGAAGACGGCCCGCTTACGGGCGATCGTGTTCGGAGCCGCTGCCTTACCGTCGAGACAGAGGGCGAGCGCGTCGAGTGCCAGCCGTACCGTCTTGGCGTCGTTCAGGGCGGTCAGGTCGAGTGACGCGGACTGAAGCCAGCGGGCCGCCTGTGCCATATCCGGGGAAATCTCTGCCCTCTTGCTCTCCGGGAGGAGGAGGTGCTTCCGGAGAGTCGCCCGCATGATCTCTGCATCGGGACGGCCGGGACGGTCCTTGGTTAGCGAGGGGAGGACCGTGGCGAGTGCGTCTGACATGCTGTCCCGGCTCTTCGCCGCCGCGTGGGGCCACTTCATCTCGATGAAGGCCGCGACGAACTCAAGGATGGTCCGGGCATCCTTAGCCTTGATCATCGACAGAGGGAGGCCGCTCTCGATGTCGAACGCCTCACCCCGCTTGGCCGCCTGCCGCAGGTCCGACAGGAAGCTCTCGGCGAGTGCCTTGGTGCGATATGTCTTCGAGGAGCGCTTCCGGGCGACTGACCAGCGCACCACGTGCGACGGTGTCTTGCTGGACTTGTTCCGGCTGATCTCGAAGAACTTGACGTCGTACGAGGTGTTCACGCCGCCTCCCGGAGGCTCTCAAGCCACGCCTCGAACTCACTGCGGTAGAGGCGGATCTCGTCATTGGGGAGCCGCAGGCCGCGGGGGAACTTGCCGATCTCGCGCCAGCGGTAAAGGGTCCGGACAGAGACCCCGCCGAGCTTGTCGAGGATCTCCGGAACGGTCATGAGCTCGTCGTCGTCCTTCTTCCTCACGCCGCCTCCCTCGTTGCCGAAAGATCTCGTCCGGTTGCTTCCGCTTGCAGGGTCAGCAGGTTCGCTCGCCAGCGCTGGCGTTCGGCGACCATGCGCAGCAGCCGCAGGGCCAGGGAGGGGATGTCGCCGTCGCCGGCCGGGACGGGTTTCCAGACGTAGCGGTGAGGGTCGGTGACCTCGTCGGCCAGGCCGAGCGCTTCCATGACCCAGGTACGGCGGTCGCGTTTGTGTTCGGACAGGGTCTTGTTGGACCACTTGCGCGAGACCAGGACGCGGCGGCCCGCGTAGCCGAGGTGTTCGGGCTTGTGCGCCTTGCCCTTGCATCGGCCCGGGGTCATGCCCTGCTTGGCGCCTTTGGGCTGTACGCCGTAGCGCAGCCAGTTCGGGCAGGCCAGGGAGCAGGGTTCGTAACGCAGTGCTTCGACCATGCGCGCGGCATGCACTCGCTGGGCAGGGTTGTCGGTGTCGAGGGTGTCACCGAGGCTCTTGGTCAGGTACTTCGACAGGTAGCGGATGCACTGGTCGGCATCGGAGGTGCCGGACAGGACGCCCTGAACATCGACCTGCGAGCCGAAGCGGACCACGTGCAGCGGCTCGGCCTCCTCGTCGGTGTCGAGCCGGTCGAGCGCCTCATGCCAGGTCGGGAGGAGTTCCCCGGTGGCCGGGTCGAGGTAGTCACCATCCTGCCCGTCCGGGTAGGGGGTGCCGTCTTCCCGTGGGGAACGCTCAGCCCACACCGGAAGGTGATCGCCGTCGAACTTGACCTCATCGACGGACGGCCACCACACCTGGTGATAGGTGGCCGCCGCGATCTGCTTGATCTCAGCGCGTGGCATGGTGCCGCGGATTGCCATGTGCAGGTGAGGAGCGAGCCGCCTCTGTGGTTCGACGGAGGAGAAGTACTGCACGTCATAGCCCGCGACCCGGCGCAGGTTCTGCACGAAGCGGTCGACGAGCTTGGAGAAGTGCAGCGCGTCCCGAGCTGCCCGCGTGTAGTCGTAGGTGTCCGGATCGACGGGCACGCCTTGTCCCGCCCGGATCTTGCCGTACGAGGGAAGCGTGAGCGTGACGAACAGCGACGGCCGGTAGACGGCCCCGTCCGAGCCGGTGAAGGTCCGCCCGAGCGTGGTGTTCTGCCGGACCCGCTTGGGCAGGTCAGGGGCATCCTGGCGTCGCCGGGTCGAGCGGTTGCGCTTACCGGCGGCACGGCCGAGCAGGGTGCCCCGCATCCCGGCCTCGTTGATCTCGGCATCGAGCCCGGTGAGGATCGCGTCCAGGTCGCGGGTGTCGTCGCCGGCCTTCTCCGCAGCGTCGCGCTGAGCTTGGATGTCGGCGCGGAACTCCACCAGCCAGCGCTGTTCCTCATTCGGCTCATCCGGAGTGGTCGAAGGTTCGGCCTCCAGGTGCCAGCCTTCCCGGCACTGGGCCATCCGCAGGTAGCGGTTACGCCGAGCGCAGGAGGGACACTTGGCGTCCATGGTGGCCCCGCAGGGCACGTTGACATCCTCGGTGAGCCCGGTGTGGGTGTCCAGTCGCCGCAGGACCACGGGCCGGATACACACGCCGTTGTTCTTGGCGATCTCCACCGCGACATCCAGCGCGAGCGGCATTCTCTGACGCTCAGCCCGCGACAGGCCGCGATCATTGGGATTGCTCACACGTCCTCCCCATCGGGGTCGAGGAGTGCGCCCTGTCCGCACTCGCGGCACTCGACCAGGCCGCGCAGCAGATCCAGCCACAGCGTGTTGACCGCGCCGCAGGCCGCACAGCGCAGACCGTCGAGGATGTGGGCCAGCTCAGTCACGCTCGCCCCTCTCCACTTCGGACAGGTCGGCCGACAGCCGGAACGTGGTCTGGTAGGGGTCGGTGGTGACGTGGATGTTGAGCAGTTCGAAGGCCAGAACGGGCTGAGCGTGGCGAGTTCCCAGGACGGCCAGGATGGGCCGCTCGCACAGGCGGGTGATCTCCTCGTCGGTGCCGTAGAAGCAGACCCTCACGCGGCCACCCCCAGCGCCATCGCGCGGATGTCACTGTCGGAGACGTACGCGGCGCGGACCCGGATCGGATCGGGTGAGGTCTCCAGCCGGACATAGCCAACACCGGCCCCCTGCTCGGGGATCGGCGAGATGTGATCGGCCAGTGCCCCGCGGTCCCGTGCGCCGTCGCCGAGCACCATGTCCACCTGCTCGGACTCATCCAGGCGGAGCGCGATCTTGTCGGGGAAGAGGTTGCGGATGTTCATGACCTCTTTGCGCGGGTCCTGGAGAGCGGCCATGACGCCGAAGCCGACCGCGCGGCCCTGCGTGGTGAGGGTGGCCAGGGCAGCGGAGATGCGGAGCTTCAGCCCCTTGTCGGATTGGTAGGCGGTCAGGAACGCCACCTCGTCGACCACGACCAGGACGAACGGGTCATCGACGGTGGGTGTGTGCGAGCGCTGAAGTCCGGCGTAGCGATCGGCCCGCTCCTGCATGATCTGCACGGCTGCTTCGAGGAGATCGGCGCAGTCGGCCGGACTCGCGGCGTAGCGGTCCCCGAACAGGTCACGCCCGTAGGACAGTTCCATCCGTTTGGGATCCAGCGCCCACACCTGGGCCAGGCCCGCGCGAGTGGCGGGGAGTAGACCGCGGATCGTTGACCAGATGACCGAGCCCTTGCCCGCCCCGGTGGCCCCGGCGACCAGGACATGAGTGCCGTGCACTTTCAACAGCCAGGGCTTGCCGTCCTCGCACGTGCCGACCTCCACCGGCCCCACCGACACCTCAGCCGGAACCGGTACGGCCGCAAGCGGTGTGGCAAGGGGATCGCGCCGGGGGAAGACGAGCAGTAGCCGGCCCGAGCGCGCGATGGAGACCCGGCAGGATTGAGCGCCGAACCCGTGGGCGAGGTGGTCGGTGCGGTCGGCCCAGTCCTTGACTGATTGCCCGGTGAGCATCCGCACGGTGACCAGGTCGGCCCACGAGGTGCAGGTGACGCGGACGATGCGGGGCAGGTAGTCCCGGCCACGTAAGTGACGGCCGAGCCCGGAGATGATCATTACCGGTTGCCAGTGCCGCCGGTAGATCCACACCAGCCGCCACCAGGCCAGCAGCCGCCAGCCCACCAGGCGCAGGAACGAGGGGCGAGCGAGGAGGCACCAGGCGGTGAGGCCGATCGGAACCAGGACGACGAGGCCGAGGCCCCAGCGCCAGCCGTAGAAGTAGGTGAGCGTGCCGGGGGTGAGCGCGACGGCCGAGGCGATCGGGTGACGCCACAGCAGCCGCACGAGACCGGCCAGCAGCCGCCACGTGAAGATCAGAATCGTGAGGATCGCCGGGGTACGGACGACGGCCGGGCGGAAGACGACGGCGGTATCGGGGGTGGTGGAGACGAGATGCTGTGCCTCGTCGCCGGGCAGTTTCTTGAACATTAGGCTGGGGGCCTTCCTTGAATTCGCGTGAGAGGGAGAACCGAGGGGCCGCCGGAAGTTGGCGCTTCTGGCGGCCCCGCTTACGTGTCAGGCCGCCTTGTCCTGCTCGGCCTGGTCGGGGTTGGTGGACTGTTCGGTGTGCAGGCGCTCGCAGTCGGCGAGGTAGCGCGTGGTGGCGTCGGCGAGCTGCCGGGCGAGGGTCACGTCCCGTTCGGTGACCGGTCCGCCGCCGGTAGTGGAGATCACCACCTGTGCCTGTGCGGTGGACAGGTTCAGGAACGGCCGCCCGCTCTTGGCACCCAGCGCCATGACCGACAGGTCCGGGGTACGGAACGAGATGTCGAGCCGGGTACCGTCCGCATCGAGTGAGATCGAGGCGCGGGTGTAGGGCTGGTGCTCACTCACGCGGCCACGTCCTTACCGGCCGTCTCCTTGGCCGAGGCCGGAGCGCTCTGCCGAGTGGGAGCCGCAGCCGAGCGGGGAGCGCGCATCGCGGTTGCCCGGATCGACCAGGCCAGGCGGCCGGTGTTCTGGCCGACGTAGGCGGTGGCGGTCATGCCGTCGAACTCGACCGGCACGAACGGCAGGCCCGGCAGCGCGGCCGGGACGACGGGCTGAGTCGGGGACAGGATCTTGACCGCCACCGTCTTCTGTCCGGCCTTGACGGTGGGATCGGCGTCCATGACGGCGACCTGCCAGACGAGTTCGCCGGTGTTCTTGTCCTTGGCGTAGACGGTGCGGCCCTTGGACGAGGCGTCGAAGTCCTTGACCTGCTCGACCTCGCCGACGATGTAACAGCCGTGCGGGAAGACCTGCGTGAAGCTGATCGGGATGGGGCCTTGGATGGCCATGTCGATGGTCCTTTCAATCGGGACGGCCCGACGTTCGGT